>VBII01000137.1 GCA_005887735.1 Chloroflexota bacterium | reverse complement strand
ACCATCTCGGGGCTCGATTCCTTGCCGTTCATCATGTAGAGGTAGTTGGCCGCGTGACCCAGGTCGGCCCGGGGCTTGATCGGTTCCAGACCCAGCTGCGTGCGATTGAACATCGCCAGGATCGTCGGGAACGAGGCGGTGGCGTGGATGGCGAGCGGCACGCTCGGCTTGCCGAGCCTGTGCTCGACTCCTTGCACCGAAACCACGCTCCTGAGCACGTCCATCGGGTCCGTGTCGGTGGGCAGCGCATCGAGCGTGATGTTTGCGGCCTGGGTCAGCGTCCGGTGGCCGGCGAGCTCCAGGGAGAGCGCGTCCAGCTCGGAGCGGTTGGGCAGGCGTCCCTCCCAGAGCAGGAACGCGACTTCTTCGAACGACATCTGCTCGGCAAGGTCCGCGATGACGTAGCCCTGGTAGACGAGCCGGCCGTTTTCGCCGTCGACCATGGAGATCGCGGTCTGAGAGGCGACGATGCCTTCCAGGCCTGGGACGTAGCCGCTGCTCACCGTTTGGCGAGCTGCAGCGGTTTCTTGCCTGGCTCCGGTCCGATCCAGCGCGAGGCGGGTCGGATGATCCGCAGGTCGGACAGCGACTCCAGCACGTGTGCCGTCCAGCCGGACACTCGCGACGTGGCGAAGACGGTCGTGAAGAGCTCCTTGGGGATCCCCGCGCCCGTGAGCACCACAGAAGCCCAGAAATCGACGTTGGTCGCGTTGGGTCGCTCGGGGTGGGCCTCGTGCAGGATCTCCAGGGCAACCTCCTCGGTACGCGCGGCGGTGCGGTGGAGGTCGGGCGCGGCGGTCTTCGCCATCTCCCGCAGGATCTTCGCGCGGGGGTCGTACGTTCGGTACACGCGATGCCCGAAGCCGGAGAAGCGCTCATGCCGGGCGTGGGCTTCACGCAGCCACTTCTCCGCGTCTTCTGCCGATCCGATCTTGTCGAGCATGTTCCTTGCGGCGAGGGTGGCGCCTCCATGAGCCGGCCCTTTGAGGGCGGCTATCGCCCCGACGACGCACGAGGTCAGATCGCTTCCGGTCGACGCCACCACGCGCGCTGCGAATGTCGACGCATTCAGTCCGTGGTCTGCCAGCAGCACTAGGTAGGTGTCGACCAGGTGCACCTTCTCGGGCGCGGGCTCCTCGCCGTTCATCATCCAGAGCAGGTTGGCCGCGTGCCCGAGATCGGCACGCGGTTCGACGATGTCTTTGCCCCGACTGCGCCGGCGAGCCGCGCCGACGATGGTGGGAAAAACAGCGGTGAGCGCGATCGCCTCGCCGAGAGAGGGCTTGATCAACGATTTGGTCGCGCCCTGCGCCGAGACGACCGTCCGCAAGACGTCCATCGGCTCGGTTGCGGGGTCCATCGCCATCAAGGTTCCGCGCGCAGATTTGTTGAGGATGCGCGCCGTGGCCATCTGTTCGCGCAGGGCGTCGAGCTGGCTTTCATTGGGCAGCTCGCCGTGCCAGAGCAAGTAAGCGGCTTCTTCGAAGCTCACGACCGGAACCAGGTCTTCGATGAGGTATCCGCCGCGATAGATGAGACGGCCGTTGGCGCCGTCCACTTCGCTGACGGCGGTCTCAGCGGCAACCACACCTTCCAGCCCGGGGCTGAATTCCGCCACTTCGAGATTAAGTGTAGATAGAGCCGGTTTTCACCGGTCTTTACAGTTCGCTGCGATGGAGCGTCGCTCGGTCAGGATCCTCTCGCTTGTCACCTTCGCGATGGTGCTGGCGACGGATCTGTTGTACATCGGGCTCATCAATGCCCAGGGTCCTGGGGGCGATCCGACGATTTACGTGCCGAGGTTTGTGGCGGGCTACCTCGCCGTGATGGCGGCGCTGGTTGCGATCGCGCTCCTGCCGAGACAGGAGATCGCTGCGATCCGGATTCCGCTCCGAGCGGCGGCGGCGGCCGGCCTTCTGGCGCTGGGGCTCCTCGCGGCGTTCTCGATCGGAACTCCAATCGTTATCGCCGGAATCCTCGTCGCCATCGCCCTGGCTCGGACAAGTCGTGCGCCAGGATCGCGATTGGCGCGCCTCACAGGTCTGTTTGCGGGTCTGGTGGCGGTCGCCGTGCTGATCGCAGGCTTCGAGGTCACGCAGCGGATCATCGTTTGCCCGCCAACCGGTGAGATGGGCGGGGCGGGCTCACATTTCGTGACCGGGCCGTACCAGTACGAGTGCATGAACGGCCAGCTGACCTATCACTCCGGATAGTCCGGACTAACTGGGATCTTCGGGGTTGGAGAAGGCGGATAGTCCGGACTATCCAAGGGGTTGGCCGGCTAGACCATCCCCAGTTCCCAGCGCGCTTCTTCGGACATGCGCTCTGGGGTCCAGACCGGCTCGTAAACAATGTCCACTCCCGCGTCGGCGATCCCGGGCAGCGTCAGCAGGTGGTCGCGGACGTCTGCCATGACATCGGCGGCCATCGGACACCCCAACGCGGTCAGGGTCATCTTCACGTCGATTCGCTCGGGCTTGATCGCGATGTCGTAGACCAGGCCGAGGTCGATGATGTTGACCGGGATCTCGGGGTCGAAGCACTGCCGCAGCACCTCGATGACGTCTTCCGGCTTCACCGTCGCGTCGGCCGCGACCTGGGTCGTGACGGCCGCTTGCTCGCTCACGGCGTCTCCATCGGCAAGCCGGCATCCTTCCAGGCCTTGGTGCCGCCCCGGAAGTTGACCACGTCCTTGACGCCAAGCGCGACCGCCATCTCGGACGCCACGGCCGAGCGCTCGCCCACGCCGCATACGAAGATCGTCCGGTCGCGGAACTTCTGCGCGGCAGGGTTCGCGAGGATGGAGCTCAACACGACATGCGATGCGCCGGGGAGGTGGCCCTTGTTCCACTCCCAGTCCTCGCGCACATCGACGACCTCGTAACCGTCGTCGATCAACTTCTTGATGTCGTCGACCTTGAGGTCTCGAAACGGAGCGGTTTGCTCAGTCATCCCTATCTATTACTCCTCGTCGTCCCCGGCCAATCCATACGCGCCAACCTTCAAGACCTTCAGCGAGAGCAGCGCGCACTTGATGCGCGCCGGCGAGATGTCGATCCCCAGCTCGCCGAGGACGTCGTCCTTGTTGATCTTCTTCGCTTCTTCGAGCGAGAGGCCCTTCAGGCGCTCGGTCAGCAGCGAGGCTGAGGCCTGCGAGATGGCGCAACCGCGCCCGTGGAACCGGATGTCGCTGATAACTCCGTCCTGGAGGCGGAAGTCCATTCCCACGACGTCGCCACACAGGGGGTTGTCCTCCTCATGGCTGATGTCGGGATGCTCCAGGCGGCCGTAGTTCCGCGGGTTCTTGTAATGGTCGAGGATGTACTCGCGGTAGAACTGATCGTCGGCGGCAGCGCTCATCTCAGGCAAAGATCCTCTGGGCTTCTTTGATGGAGCTTACGAGCCTGTCGACCTCCTCCTTCTGCGTGTAGACGTAGAAGGATGCGCGAGCGGTGGCCGCGACACCCAATCGCGTCATCAACGGCATCGCGCAGTGGTGGCCGGCGCGCAGGCAGACCTGGTCGCGGTCGGCGATGGTCGCCAGGTCGTGCGGGTGGATGCCCTCGAGCGAGAACGAGACGACGCCTGCGCGGCGCGATGGCGGTGGGCCGTAAAGGGTCAGGCCTTCGACGTCGCTCATCGCCTCATAGGCGTACTCCGTGATCTCGAGCTCGTGCGCACGCACCGCGTCCATGCCGAGATCCGTCAGGTAGTCGACCGCGGCGCCAAGCCCGATCACCTCGGCGATCGCCTGCGTGCCGGCCTCGAACTTCCAGGGCAGGTCGTGATACGTCGTGCCCTCGATGCGCACCGTTTTGATCATGTCGCCGCCCGCCATGAACGGGTCCATCGCCTCCAGGAGCTCACGGCGACCGTAAAGGATGCCCGCCCCCGTCGGACCGAGCATCTTGTGGCCGCTGAAGGCATAGAAGTCGCATCCCAGCGCCCGGACGTCGACCGGCTGGTGCGGCGTGCTCTGCGCTCCGTCGACCAGGACGGTCGCGCCGGCCTTCTTCGCGGCGGCGACCATGTCGCGAGCCGGGTTGATGGTGCCCATCGCGTTGCTGACGAGGTTGAACGCGACCAGCTTCGGGCCGCGCTTCAGTAGCTCTGCGAACTGGTCCTGCCGCAGCTCGCCCTTCTCGTCGATGTCGACATACTCGATGTGGGCGCCCCGCTCCGCGGCCAGGATCTGCCACGGCACGATGTTCGAGTGGTGGTCGAGGATCGTCAGCACGATGAGGTCGCCCTGCCCGATGTTCTTGCGACCCCACGAGTAGGCGACCAGGTTGATCGCCTCGGTCGTGCCGCGGGTGTAGACGATCTCCTTGGTCGAGGCGGCGTTGATGAACGCGCGGACCTTCTCCCGAGTCGCCTCGTAACGGACCGTCGCCTCTTCAGCGATGCGATAGGCGGCGCGATGGATGTTCGAGTTGAACTTCTCGAAGTACTCCAGCATCGCGCCGGTGACCTGCTTCGGCCGCTGCGACGTGTTCGCCGAGTCGAGATAGGCGATTCCGGTCTCGAAGATCGGAAAGTCTTTTCGGATCGCGGCGACGTCTATGGTTCGCGTCGCCATGTTCACTCGGGCACCTCGACGTAGATGTCGCTGCCCTCTACCTTCACGGGGTAGGTCTTGGCGGGGATCACCGCCGGCAGGCCCGTGACCTTGCCGGTCTGCAGGTTGAACCGCGAGCCGTGCTGCGGGCACTCCACGTCCATGCCCCAGAGCTCGCCGTCGCTCAGCGAAAACTCTTCGTGGGTGCAGACATCGTTGAGCGCGTAGAAGTTGCCGTCATCGGCGTGGGCCAGGCATATGGGCGTGGCGCCGGCGTCGACCCGCCTCATCGTGTCTTCGGGCAGCTCGTGCACCGACGCGACGCGATGGCTAGCCAATTCGAGACTCCAGCTCGGCCTCGACCAGCTTGCGCGCGTGCTCGAACGGGATGCGGTCGAGCACGTCGCCGAAGAACCCCTGGATCAACATCCGCTTGGCGGTCGCCAGGGGGATGCCGCGCGAGCGCAGGTAGAAGAGGTGCTCGGGATCGACCGGTCCAACCGTCGCGCCATGCGTGCAGCGCACTTCGTTGTTGTCGATCTCCAGCATCGGGATCGAGGTTGCCTTCGCTTTGTCTGAAAGCACAAGGTTGCGGTTGGCCTGGTAGGCGTCAGAGCGCGCGGCGTGCTTTTCAATCCGGATCAAACCGGCGTAGACGGTGCGCGAGACATCCTGCAGCGCGCCTTTGAACAGAAGGTCGGACCGCGTGTTGCCTACGCGGTGGTCCTGCAGGGTGTGGAAGTCGAAGAACTGGTCGCCTGACGCGAAGTAGATCGCCTTCAGCTCCGCGTTCGAACCCTCGCCCGCCAGCGATGCCTCCACACGAGTCTTGGAGAACTTGCCCCCAAGCGTGACGTTGAAGAGGCGCAGCGTCGAGTCCTTTTGCAGCTCAGCGCGCTGGTCCGCGAAATGCCAGACCTTGCGTCCCCATTTCTGGACCGCGACGTAGCCGACCTGCGCGCCCTCGCCGAGGAAAATCTCCGTCGAGCCGCTGCGATGACCCGTCTCGTTCTCGTCCTCAGCGATGTACTCGTCGAGGTAGTTGAAGCGAGCGCCCCGGCCGGCCACGATGAGCGTGTGGGGCAGGACGCTCGTGCCCGCCTGGTGCGAGAAGTGCTGGCCAAGGATCGGCTCGTCGAATTCGACGCCGTCCGGCACGTAAAGGAAAGTCCCGCCCGTAAAAAATGCCGCGTGCAAGGCGGCGAATCGATCCCGGTCGGCGTGCACAAGGGAGAACAACCGGGGTTCGACCAGCTCGGGGTGCTCGCGCGCCGCCATACGCAGCGGCTTGAGGATGACGCCGGCCGGGAGGCCGGCCGGCCGCTCGAGCTTCAGCCCATCCAGGTGCTCGAGGTGCGAGAACTCGGTGGGGTTGAAGCGGCTGACGTCGGTGCGCCGCCATTCCTCATCGGTCTTGCTCGGCGCCGGAAGGCGCTCATAGGTTGCGAGCGCGGACTGCCGCCGTTCGCGCAACCAGTCGGGCTCCCCCTGGAGCACAGTCTTCTCCAGGGCTTCCGCGGTGAACCCCATGGTCAGCCTACCGAGCCCTCCATCTCGAGCTGGATGAGCCGGTTCAGCTCCACCGCGTACTCGAGGGGAAGCTCTTTGGTGAACGGCTCGATGAAGCCGTTGACGATCATCGTCTCGGCCTCGGCGCGATTGATTCCGCGGCTCATAAGGTAGAAGAGCTGCTCGTCGGAGACCTTGCTCACCGTCGCCTCGTGGCCGAGGGTCACGTTCTCGGCGTCGACGTCGTTGTACGGGTATGTGTCCGACCGCGACTCGTCGTCGAGCAGCAGCGCGTCGCACTTCACGAACGACTTGCAGTTGTTCGCGCCCGGGTAGATCTTGATGTGGCCGCGGTAGGACGTCCGGCCGCCGCCCTTGGAGATCGACTTCGACGTGATGGTCGAGGTGGTGTTGGGCGCGACGTGGATCATCTTTCCGCCCGCGTCCTGGTGCTGGCCCTTGCCCGCGAATGCAACCGAAAGCACGTCGCCCTTCGCGCCGGGCTCCATCAGGTAGACGCTCGGGTATTTCATCGTGATCTGCGACCCGAGGTTGCCGTCGACCCACTCCATGGTTGCGTCGGCGTAAGCCATCGCCCGCTTGGTCACGAGGTTGTACACGTTGGTCGACCAGTTCTGGATCGTCGTGTAACGGCAGCGGGCGTTCTTCTTGACGATGATCTCGACGACTGCGGAATGCAGCGAGTCCGTGCTGTAGATGGGCGCCGTGCAGCCTTCGATGTAGTGCACGAACGATCCCTCGTCGCAGATGATCAGCGTCCGCTCGAACTGGCCCATGTTCTCCGCGTTGATGCGGAAATAGGCCTGCAGCGGGATGTCCACGCGCACGCCCTTCGGCACGTAGATAAAGGATCCGCCCGACCACACGGCCGTGTTCAGGGCCGAGAACTTGTTGTCCGCCGGCGGGATGACCGTGCCGAAGTACTCCTTGAAGAGCTCCGGGTGGTCGCGCAGCGCAGAGTCGGTGTCGGTGAAGATGACGCCCTTCTTCGTGAGCTCTTCCTGCAGCGAGTGATAGACAACCTCTGACTCGTACTGCGCCGAAACGCCGGCCAAGAACTTGCGCTCCGCCTCCGGCACGCCGAGCCGGTCGTACGTCGCCTTGATGTCCGGCGGCAGCTCTTCCCAGGTCTTCGACTGCTTGTCCGAGGCTTTGAGGTAATAGAAGATGTTCTCGAAGTCGATCACGGACAGGTCCGCGCCCCACTTGGGCATCGGCTTCTTGCGGAAGATCTCGAGCGAGCGCAGACGCATGTTCGTCATCCACTCGGGCTCCTGCTTCATCCACGAGATCTCTTTGACGATCTCGGGATTCAGGCCACGCTTGGCCTTGAAGACATATTCCTCGGGGACGAAGAAGCCGTACTTCTCCTTGTAATCGGTCCCTACTTCTACTTTCGGAACGGTTGCCATCAGGCGACCTCCTCGGGCTGAGCGGTTTCCTCTTTGCCCCACTCCGCGTAACCGGTTTTCTCCAGCCTCTCCGCCACTTCCGGCCCACCCGACAGCACGAACTTGCCGTCCACCAACACGTGGACGAAGTCCGGCTTGATGAACTCGAGGATTCGCGTGTAGTGCGTGATGATCAAGATGCCGAGCTCGGGCCCGCGCATGCGGTTGACCGCCTCGGCCACGAACTTGATCGAGTCGATGTCGAGACCGGAATCGGTCTCGTCGAGGATCGCGATCTCGGGCTTGAGCATGGCCATCTGCAGGATCTCGGCGCGCTTCTTTTCGCCGCCCGAGAAACCGTCGTTGATGTAGCGGGGCAAGAAGGAGTCGTCCATGTGCAGCACCTCGAGCTCGCCCTTCAACAGGCCGCGAAACTCCTTCGGCGTGACCTGCTTCGACTTGTCTTTGCCGTCATATCCACGCTTCGAGTTCATGGCGGTGCGAAGGAAATTGGCCATCGAGATACCCGGTACCACCACGGGGTACTGGAACGCGAGGAACATGCCAAGCCGCGCGCGTTCGTCGGGCTCCAGCTCGAGGACGTTCTGGCCCTTGAAGATGACACTGCCACCATCGACCGTGTAGCCCGGGTGACCCATCAGGGTGTGCGACAGCGTCGACTTGCCCGTACCGTTCAGACCCATCACGGCGTGGACCTCGCCCCTGGAGATGGCGAGCGAGACGCCCTTCAAAATCTCCCGTCCCTCGACGCTCGCGCGCAGGTCTTTGATCTCGAAATCAGCCAACTCTCTTCTCGTTCTCCTTCATCACGTAAGTGCAGTCGTCCGCAGCCTCAGCCATCCACGTCGTGCGCGCCACGTCCGCGCCCAGGAGCCGCTCGTACATCTGCTGCTCGTTGAGGCACGGAAGCCCCGTGCGGGCCGCGACATCTCCAAGCTCGACCACCTCGGCCATATGCCCGTGCTCGGTCGCGAGCCGGGCCAGCTCGTGGACTCGCGCCTCAAAGTCTAGGCCCGCCAATCGGGGGGCGTATTCAGCCTCGAGCCGTGCCGCGCGGCGCTCGAAGAACCTCTTCAGCTGCTCATTGGTCATGAAGTCGACGAGCTCGCCGGTCAGCTCGCGGTGGCCGTCGGGGAAGTGCTCGCCGGCCGCCGCAGTGAGCCTGTAGACGTTCTCCGGCCGCCCGGGAGCGTGCGCCGTGGCGGGAGCCATCGTCGCGAGACCGTCTGCCTCCAGCGCCTCGAGGTGGCGGAGGGCGCCCTGCTTGGAAACCTCGAGGTGCGTCGCAACCTCGGCCAGGGTCGCCTGGCCGCGGGTCTTCAAGAAGGCAAGGACAGCTTCACGCCTGGACTCCACAACTCAAGTCTAGGGGTTTTTCAACAGCGACGTTGAAATAAACCCCGGGCGGCGAGTACTCTCGGCGCGATGCAAAAACGCGGGGCGATCTTGCTCCTGGCCCTGCTCGCATTTCTGCCTGTCTCGACCGCGGCCGCGGCCCCTGCGTGGGAGCAGTGGCGGCAGGTGCACGGCGTGTTCGACGTCGGCGGACCGCGCGCCGACGGCTCGCTGATCGTGGCCGGCTCGGCCGCGCTCTCCACCCTGACGCCAGACGGGGCGGTGGCGCCCTTCGCTCGCGGACCCGGCGGGTATCGCGACGATCCTGGACTCGAGGCCTACCTGGCGGTGTCGCCCGGGCAGCATGTCGCGAGCTCAGGTTGTGACTTCGCCCGGGACGACATCTTCATCGAGCGGCTGCATACACCGATCGGGATCACTCGCGTCTTCGCATCCGGCGAGGAGTCCGGCTCGTTCGCCAACGTGGACATGTCCTCATTGAACGGCCTCGTCTTCGACACGGTCGGATCCTTCGACCACCGCTTGCTGGTGGCGGGCCCACGCAATGGAAGGACCGGCATCGTGGCGATCGACTGCAACGGTGTGGGCAAGCTGATCGCGCCTTCGGCGCCGCCGCTGGAGGGTGGCCTGGCGGTAGCACCCAGCACGTTCGGCGCGTTTGCCGGCGATCTCGTGGCGCCGGACGAGCTCAGCGGAATCATCTGGGCCATCAGCCCCGACGGGACCGCCACGCAGGTCGTCAACTCCGGCCTGCCCAAGGGCCAGGACATCGGCGTCGAGTCGGTGGCCTTCGTGCCGTCGGGATTCACCAGGGGCGGCTTTGCCTACTACGCGGATCGCGCGACCGCCGGCAGCGCGCACCCCGGCAGCGATTCCGTGCTGCGCCTCGCCGGCACGGACCTTGTCGCCGCGGGGGTGCAGGACGGCGACATGCTGGCCGCGACCGAGGGCGGCGCCTCGTTGATCGACGTTCGCTGCGCCGGCTCGTGCCGCGTGACGACGGTGATCGGAACGCCGACCGCGGCTCACGGTGAGGGGCACCTCGTATTCACGCTGAACCGTGCCGCGTCGCCCAGCCCGAGATCGAGCGCGACCGTGACCGCAACGCAGCCGCGCGCCGGATCCAGCGGGGTGCCGATCTTTGTCGCCATCGGCGCCG
>VBII01000136.1:3063-9336 GCA_005887735.1 Chloroflexota bacterium | reverse complement strand
GCGATTTTAACGCGGTTGGCGAACATTTGGAGGCAGATCCTTACAGGCCTTTACGTCTTTACGCGCTGGCGGCGGCCGGCTCCTCCTCGGTTGCCTCCTCGACTGGCGGCGCCTCGAACCCCATGGCGGGCCGTGCTGAGGTCAGCGGAACCTCCTTCAGGAAGACGGTCGAGACCAGGGCGACGATCAGGATGGCGCCCGCAAAGATGTAGATGTCGTGCAGCGTGTCGGACAGCGCCAGCCGGATCACGTGGACAAAGGCCGGCGGCAGCTTGGCCAGCAGCGTGGGGTCCAGGATCGAGTTGGCGCCCGAGGCCGGCAGCTTGCCTGTGCCCGGGGGCAGGTTGAGGGCCGCGACGCGGGAGGCCAGATAGTCCGGCAGGCGGTTCGCGAGGACGGCGCCGAGAATCGCGCTCCCCACCGTGCCGCCGAGGTTGCGCCAGAACTGGATCTGGCTTGAGGCGACGCCGAGGTACTCGCGGGGCAGGGCGGTCTGGACGGCGGTCAGGTACAGCGGGAACGTGACCCCGAGTCCGGTGCCGACAACGATCAGGTCGGCGACAACGTGCCACTCCGGGACCGACGGCGTGATCTGCGAGAGAAGCCACATGCCGAAGATCATGATCAGCACGCCGAGCGTGCCCAGGAACCGGTAGTAGCGGATCCGCCGCATGATGAAACCGGTCACGGTGCTCGCGCCGAGGAGGCCGAACATCATCGGGGTGATCAGCGCCCCTGAGTTGGTGGCGCTGATGCCCAGGACGCCCTGGAACACGAGCGGCGTGAACAGGATCGAGCCGAACATGCCGAAGGCCGTGAGGAAGCCGACGATCATGCTCACCGAGAACGTCGAGTTCTTGAACAGCTGCAAGGGCACGATCGGGTGCTCGGCGCGCGATTCGACGAAGACGAACGCCGCGAGCATGAAAGCCGCCAGGGCGAGCAGGCCCAGGACCTCAGGCGACGTCCACGAGTGGTCGCGCGTGATAGACAGGGCGATGAGGAGCGGCACCACGCCGGCGGCAAGGGTAAACGCGCCCCAGAAGTCGATGTCCCGCCACGATGCCTTCGAGCGGACGTAGGGGAGACCGGCGAGCACGACGAAGACCGCGATCAGGCCGACCGGGATGTTCACCTCGAAGACCCACCGCCAGCTCCAGTGGTCGGTGATGAAACCGCCGGTCGTCGGGCCGACGATCGAGCTCAGGCCGAACACCGCTCCGAACAGGCCGGCCGTGCGGCCGCGCTGCTCTGGGGGGAAGAGGTCGCCGATGACGGTGAACACGGTCGCGAACAGGACGCCGCCGAAGATGCCCTGCACTCCGCGGGCCACGATCAATTCGGTCATGTTCTGCGACAGGCCGCACAGCGCTGAGGCGACGACGAACCCGATCATGCCCGCAAGCAGGAAGGGCTTGCGCCCGAACAGGTCGCCGAGCTTGCCGGCGATCGGCGTCATGGTCGTCGATGTCACCAGGTAAGCGGTGGTCACCCAGGCCAGCCGGTCCAG
The DNA here is from genome assembly GCA_005887735.1 of Chloroflexota bacterium. Classification (GTDB taxonomy): domain Bacteria; phylum Chloroflexota; class Dormibacteria; order Dormibacterales; family Dormibacteraceae; genus 40CM-4-65-16. The sequence continues at coordinate 7,826 of VBII01000136.1, read as the reverse complement.
GCCGTTGAGGTCGGCCACGATGCGAGGGATCGCGGTGCCGACGATGGTCTGGTCGAGCGCCGCCAGCAACAGGGCGAGCATGGTCCCGGCCGTGGCCAGGATCACTCGCCTGCGGGACAGTCCTTGCGTGATCATTTCCCCAGCTCCTTTCTGGCGTTCTCCACCAGCGTCAGCGACAGGTGGCGCAGCTGCGCCAGGTCGTCTTTGGTCATTCCTTCGACCACCTCGGCCTGGTGCTCGAGGCCTTCCTTCCAGATCGAGTCGATGCGCGCCCGGCCCACTTCCGTCAATCGGGCCCGCACGGATCGCCTGTCTTCGGCGTCCGGCACGCGCGTGACGAGTCCGTCACGCTCGAGGTGATCGACCAGCCCCGTCACGTTCCTCGGGGTCATGTCGAGGTCGTCCGCCAGCTCGCCCAGCGGCATGTCGCCGCATCGGAACAGCCGGAAGTGCACTCCCATCCGGCCCTCGCTGAGGCCGTGCGTGGCGCCCCAGCGCTCCTGCAGCAGGTGGAGGGAGCGCCCCGCCAGCCGCAGGGATGCCAGCGCTTCGACGGCGCTGATGTCCACATGCAATGGATCAAAAAGCTCGCGGAACCGCTTCAAGTAGAGGCGCCCGTGCTCATCGCGGTCCATGTCTCCCAGGTGGGAGATCTCGGGGAGCTTCATTTCAGAGTCCTTCATATTGATGCTCTTCATTATTACTAGATACAGCATCCCGCCGCAAGTTATCGCGATCTCGGCCGGACGGGGCTTCCTCAATCCGCCCGGCCCGGGCTACCTGGTCAGCCGTTCCTCGCTGGTGGGGGCCGGAATAGGGCTGGTCTTTGCGACCCTCTACACGGCGCCGGCGCGAGCGCAGCGTTCGATGCGGACCAGGTTCGTCTACGAGACCGCCCACGAGGCTCACCTCATGGCCACCGCCCAGGTCAACTACTACCGCTCGTGCGACCTGCAGCTGATCGGCGACCAGGCGGGGCTTGCAGCCTACGCGAAGGACTGGAAGAAGGGCCGGCTCGCTGCGGTCCTGCTGATGGAGGGCGCCGACCCCATTGAGGAGCCCTCGCAGCTCGGCGCGTGGACGGATCGCGGCGTCCGGATCATCGGCCCGGCGTGGGGCGCGACGCGCTACAGCGGAGGCACGGGCGCGCCCGGCGGCCTCACCGAGCTGGGGCGCCAATTGCTGAAGGCGATGCGACGCAAACACGTCATCCTCGACCTGAGCCACATGGCCGACCAGGCGGTGGCCGACGCCTTCGCCTTATGGCGCGGGCCGATCATGGCCTCGCACAGCAACGCGCGCGAGATCGTGCCCGGCGACCGCCAGCTGACGAACGAGTCGGTGGCCGAGATCGCCCGCCGCGGAGGAATGATCGGCGTGAGCTTCTACGCCCACCACCTGCGCGCTTCCGGACGAGCGACTCTGAACGACGTTGTAAAGCACGTCGTCCACCACGCGCGGTCGGCCGGCGGCCCGGAGCACGTAGGGTTGGGCACCGACCTGGACGGCGGCTTCGATGCGCGCTATGCCCCCGTCGACAGCCTCGCGAGGTTGAAGGAGCTGCCCGCGCGCCTACGCCTCCACTTCAACAAACCCCAGGTCGAAGGCATCATGGGCAACAACTGGCTGGAGTTCCTGGAGAGAAGCCTTCCCTCTCCCAACCCCGCGCAGATGTAGACGTTCGGCATCCCCTCGAGCGGTCCGGCCATCGGCAGCCCCGATTCGGTGAAACCCATGGTCCCCGCCCAGCGATGCGTGACCGCACTCTTCGCGCCCAGATCCCTGATGGCGGTGTCGAGGTGGTCCTGAATTTCACCCGACGGTTCGTCGTCGTAGGTCTTCTCGGTTTCGAGGGAGGTGTCGCGCCAGCCGCCGACCAGCACCTCTCCGCTTGCGAGCTGGCGCCAGTAGCGATAACCGAAGTTCGAATAGACCGGCATGTCGGTGATGGTTTTCGACTCGGGCGCGGTCGCGAGCATCTGCGCCCGCGTGGGCTGAATCTTCACGGACGGCACCAGCTGCGGCGTGTAGGCGTTGGTGGCGAGGATGACCACGCCCGCCTCGCACATGTCCTCACCCGCGGTGACCGTCACGCCATGGCGGCGCGGCGTTACCGCACCGACATCCACGCCTTCACGGATCGCGCCATGCTCAGACTGCCGCGCCAGCGCAGCCACCATGGCCGACGGATCGATCTCGCCGTCGCGCGGGTTGATGAGCCGCGCGCCGTCCCAATGTGCCTCGAAGCCGTCCTCGGCCAGCAGCTGCTCTGACTCGATCAGCAGCGCGCGCTCATCGTCGTTCGCCGGGAGGATCGCGGTGCCCAGCCTCCGGTGGCCCACCTCCTGGCCGCGCGCCGCTTCGATCATCCGGTCGTGGTTCTCGTTGGTGATCTCCCAGACCTCGCGCGCCTTCTCGCGCCCGTATGTGCTGACTGCTTCGGCGTAGCTCGAGGCGACCCCGGCGAGCAGGAAGCCGGCGTTCCGCCCGCTGGCTCCCCATGCGATGTGATGCCGCTCGACCAAAACAGCGTCGATTCGGCGCCGCGCGAGGTGCCAGAGCAGGCTCGTGCCCGCGATCCCGCCACCGATCACCAGCACGTCCGCCTTGTCCGGCAGCCGTCCAGGGTATTTCTCGGGCGGCGGCGCCCAGAACGGCGTACTCATGCCAGCAAATAGAATCAGATGGCAAGTGGACTTTGAGAGCTACGACGTCCTGGTAGTCGGCGGGGGGCTCGCCGGTATCAGGGCAGCGATAGCTGCGGTCGAGGCCAATCCCAGGGTAAGGGTGGGAATGGTCTCGAAGGTCTACCCGATGCGCAGCCACACCGTCTCCGCCGAAGGCGGGGCCGCGGCGGCGCTGGCTCCCGGCGACTCCTACGAGACGCATGCCTTCGACACGATCAAGGGTTCGGACTACCTGGCCGACCAGGACGTGGTCGAGGCTTTCGTGCGCGAAGCGCCCGTGGAGATCATCCAGATGGAGCACTGGGGATGCCCGTGGAGCCGCAACCCCGACGGCACCATCGCCGTGCGGCCCTTCGGAGGCATGACCACGTGGCGCACCTGCTTCGCCGCCGACAAGTCGGGCTTCCACATGCTGCACACCGTCTTCCAGACCTCGCTCAAGTACCCGCAGATCACCCGGCACGACGAGGCGTTCGTCACCAAGCTCCTGGTCGAGGACAGCCGTTGCGTGGGCGTGGTCGCGCTGGACATCCGGACCGGCCGGTTCGACGCTATCACCGCCAAGTCGGTGATCCTGGCCACGGGCGGCCTAGGCCGCGTCTACGCCTTCACCACCAACGGCAACATCTGCACCTGCGACGGCATGGCGCTTGCGTACCGCGCGGGCGCGGGCCTGAAAGACATGGAGATGGTCCAGTTCCACCCCACCGGCCTTCCGTTCACGGGCATCCTGATCACCGAGGCGGTGAGGGGGGAGGGCGGCTACCTCCTGAACAACCAGGGCGAGCGATTCCTCAAGCGGTACGTCCCGAACAAGATGGAGCTCGGCCCGCGCGACATCATCTCGCGCTCGATGGTCACCGAGTTCGAGGCGGGACGTGGCTTCGAGGGCCCGCACGGTAAATACATGCACCTCGACGTGAGACACCTCGGCGCAGAGGTGATCGACCGCAAGCTCCCGTTCATGCGCGAGCTTGGCCGCGAGTTCGTCGGCATCGACATCGTCAAGGACCCCATACCGGTGCGGCCCGTGATGCACTACATGATGGGCGGCGTCGGCGCGGACATCTCCGGCGCCACGCCGATCCTCGGCCTATACGCCGCCGGCGAGTGCGCAAACGTTGGACTCAATGGCGGCAACCGGCTGGGTTCCAACTCGCTTTCCGAGTGCCTGGTCTTCGGTGCCGCTGCGGGCCGCGCGGCAGCTCATTACTCCGCCTCGGCCAAACCAGTCACGGCGAACCCGGTCGACGCGATGCTCTGGGACGAAGCGCACAGGGTGGAAGCCGCCTACCTCGAAAAGAAAGGCGGCGACGAGCGCATCGGCGTGATCCGCGAAGAGATGCAGAAGGAGATGGACGCTGGGGCGGGAGTGTTTCGAACACGAGACGGACTCTCGCGGCTTGCCCGCAACCTGGGAGGCCTGCGCGAGCGCTTCGAGAAGGTCAAGATCGAGGACTCGAGCCGCACCTTCAACACCGAGATCATGGCCGCGCTCGAGCTGGACTTCATGCTCGAGGTCGCGTCCGCGATCACGTTCTCGGCGCTCGCGCGCGAGGAATCGCGCGGCGCCCACGCCAGGCTTGATTTTCCAGAGCGGGATGACAAGAAGTTCCTCAAGCACACGCTCGCGTTCCACACCAACGCGCTTGCACCAAGACTGGAGTATTCAGACGTGACCATCACCAACTTCCAACCACAGGCCAGGACCTACTGACATGCCAGACAAGAAGGTCACCATCCAGGCGACGCGTTTCGACCCCGACCGCGATGAGAAACCGCGCCTGCAGTCCTACGAGATCCCGTTCTCCGACGAGAGCATGGTGGTGCTCGACGCGCTGAACTACATCAAGTCGCACGTCGATGGCAGCCTCAGCTACCGCTGGTCGTGTCGCATGGGCATTTGCGGAAGCTGCGGAATGATGGTCAACGGCACGCCGAAGCTCACCTGCAACGCGTTTCTTCGCGAATACTGGCCGCGCCCGGTGGTCGTCGAGCCGCTGAACAACTTTCCGCTCATCCGTGACCTCGTCATCGACATGGACGACTTCATGCACAAGCTGAAGTCGATTAAGC
>VBII01000136.1:2309-2941 GCA_005887735.1 Chloroflexota bacterium | reverse complement strand
CGCGCCGCTACCACCTCGACGCGCGCGACCAGGGCCTCACGCAGCGACTGCCTGTCATCGCCGACACCGAGGGGGTCTGGGAGTGCAGCTTCGTCGGTGAATGCTCGGTCGTCTGCCCTAAGGGCGTGGATCCCGCCAAGGCGATCCAGCAGACAAAGCTCGATACCACCATGCGATTAGTCCTGCCATTTGGCAACAGAGAGTGACCTCAGAAGCGCACGCCGCCGGCCGCGAATACAGGTGGCGCATGCCCACCAGCTGGTGGACGCGCAGCCGCAACTACTTTTTCTACGTCGTGCGCGAGTTCACCGCCCTTCCTCTCGCGCTGTGGCTGCTGTGGCTGCTGGTCGAGATCAAGCGGGCGGGTGACGGCCCGGCGCGCTACTCCCCCCACGGCTCGGCGGCGTTCGTCGTGTTCAGCGTCGTCGTGCTGCTGTTCGCGCTGTACCACAGCTTCACATTCCTCACGCTCGCCGGCACGATCATCCACCTCAGAGTCATCGACCGGCCCGTGCCGCCGAGCCTGATCGTCCTCTCGCAGTTCGGCCTATGGGCTGTTGCATCGGGGGTGATCGCCTTCGTCCTGATCTGGTTCGGCCGGTGATCCGCCGTTCCGCGCTTCTGCACCTCTT
>VBII01000136.1:1401-2259 GCA_005887735.1 Chloroflexota bacterium | reverse complement strand
TCCTCGGCCCACTCGGAGTGGTGCCCGTCGTCGACCGGCATTACGACACCTGGGTGAGGGTCCTGGGCAACCCCCTCGTGAAGCTCTACCTGCTGGTGCTCATCGCGCTGCCGTTCTTCCATTTCGCGCACCGCCTGCGGTACCTGCTGGTCGACCTGGGCGTGCCTGCGGCCAAGGGCGTGCCCGCCCAGGCTGTTTTCTCCGGTGGAGCGGTCGCCATCACGCTCGTCACGATCTGGGTTCTCCTCACGACCGTCCCGATGTCGTTCGGCTAGCGCGCACATGTACACGGTCGAGGCAATCGCCGCGCCCGAGCTGGGCAACGCGAGCTTCGTCATCGCGGACACCGACCGCGGTGTCGGGCTGGTCATCGACCCCCTCCGCGACATCGAACGCTACCTGCACCTCGCTTCCGACCTGAACGTCAAGCTGACCCATGCCCTCGACACGCACCTGCACAACGATTTCGTCTCCGGGCGTCGTGAGCTCGAGGCGGAAGTCGGCGCCGACATCGGCGAGCTGGACATCGCTGACGAGCTGACGCTGGGCGACATCACTCTGCGCGCGCTTCACACCCCCGGCCACACGCCGGACCACAAGGCCTACCTGTTGAGCGAGGGCGGCCGCGCCCGCGCGCTTTTTTCAGGCGGCGCGGTGATGCTGGGTGCGATCGCGCGCACCGACCTCTTCGGCCCGCACCTGGCCGTGCACCTCGCCCTCGAGGCGCTGAGCACGCTGCAGGTGCGGCTGCGCGGACTGCCCGACGAGATCCGCGTGTTTCCGACCCACGGCGGAGGATCGTTTTGCGGAGTCGGCGGCCGCAGCGGCCACGAGACGACGCTCGGGCACGAACGGAAG
>VBII01000136.1:0-1175 GCA_005887735.1 Chloroflexota bacterium | reverse complement strand
CTGGCTGATCGCGCGAGGGCGTCCGCTCATCCTTGCCGGCGGAACTGACGCCCAGCACGCCGAGGCGCACCGCCTGCTGCTGCGGATCGGCTTTGACACGATTGCCGGCGCTCTCGACGGCGGAATGGACGCCTGGCGGTCGAGCGGACGCGACCTGTCCACTTTTGAGACGGTCGCCGTCGAGGACATGGCGCAATGGGTGCTGAGCGCCGAGCCGATGACCGTGGTCGATGCCCGTGACGAGCACGAGTGGGTGGCGGGGCACGTGCCCGGGGCGATTCATATCTACGTCCCGGACGTTCCGCATCGGGCGAGCGAGATCCCGCACGACGCGCCGGTCGCCGTCCACTGCGCCTCGGGCTACCGCGCGGGCATCACCGCCAGCCTGCTCGAGCAGGCGGGACTGAAGCGGATCATCCACGTCAACGGCGAGTACTCCGACTGGGACCGCCTCCACCTGGCACAGTCTTCCCTCTCCCCTTAGGGGAGAGGGTCGGGGTGAGGGGCGTGGCTAGTGTTTCCGGGCCCGCCAGATCTCTTCAGAAGGCCATTGCCTCGCCCACGCTGCCGGAACGAAGTTGTAGTGCGGATGGTCGACCGCGTCGTCAGACGCGTACAGCTGGCGGAAGTCCAGGACGTCAAAGCCTGTGCGACGCAGAAGCTGGAACAGCTCCGGCGTGCTGAGGTGAAACTCAGTCGACTGCTCGCCTTCGGAGAACCAGTCAAGCCGGTGCATTCCCTTCAGTGGCCGCATCAGGCGCTCGGCGACCCTGTCCTCGTCGGGTGAGCACACCATCTCGAGGTCGGTGTTGCGCATGAACACCAACTCCCCTCCCGGCCGCAGCAGTCGAGCAGCCTCGGGGATCCAGCGGTACTGATCGCACCAGATCGACGCGCCGTACTCCGAGAAAGCGAGGTCGAATGACGCGTCCGGAAGGGGCACGTCCTCGGCGTTCGCCTCTATGAACTCCAGCCCGAGGCCGAACTCCGCGTTCATCGCTCGCGCGGTGTCCAGCTGTGCGGGGGTGATGTCGACGCCCACAACTCGCCGGGCGCCGTGCTTTTTCAGCCAGGCCCCGAAATACGCGGTTCCACAGCCAAGCTCGATGACGTCGAGGCCATGCAGGTCGGGCAGGATGCGAACCTCGGACTCGGGATTTTTCCAGACGCCCCAA
>VBII01000014.1 GCA_005887735.1 Chloroflexota bacterium | reverse complement strand
GCGAGGGCATCCGCACCTTCCCAGAGCTGCGCCTCGCGCAGCCCGGGGGTGTCGATGATCATCCCGCCCGCGGGGAGCTGCACGAGCTGGCGATGGCTGGTCATGTGGCGCCCCTCGCCTGAGCGATGGGTCTCGCGAGTTCGCATCACCGCCGCGCCGAGGATGGCGTTGACCAGGGTCGATTTGCCGGTGCCGGAGGGCCCCAGCAGGACCCCGGTGGAGGCAGGCTGCAGCAGACGCGTGACCTCATCGATCCCTTCGCCTGAGACGCTGCTGGTGACGATCA
>VBII01000013.1 GCA_005887735.1 Chloroflexota bacterium | reverse complement strand
GGAGAAGGTATTCGGCGCCGAAGTCGGCGATCACGCGGGCCGGCGCGTCGCCAGGTCCGGCGACCTGCTTGAACTTTTCTTCGTAATGGGAATCCCAGCCGAGCAAGGCGAGCCGAGAATCGATGTCAGGCAACTCGAGCTCCTCCGGTCAGGAAAAGAGCGGACTTGTCGGTCCGCAGCGCCGGAGGTTTAGCTGAGGCGAGCTCCGGAGGCGGCCGACGGCCGGGGTAAGGACAAGGCAAGCTCAGCCATCAGAAACGCCACCTCCTTCAGAAATTTCTGCCCGAAGAGTATCACTCCCCCTTGAAGTCGGCCTTCCTCTTTTCGCCGAAGGCTTTGATGCCTTCGTCCGCGTCCTTGGAGACGAAGACCCTGCTTATCGCCTCGCGTTCGAGGGCGAGGCCGAGGTCGAGGGGCGCGCCGTAGCCCTGCGTGATGGCGAGCTTGGCGTGGCCCAGCGCCACGCTCGGCCCGGAAGCGATCTTGGCGGCGTACTCGATCGCCCCCGCGCGGCAGGCGGCGGCATCGGGAAACAGGCGGTCGACCAGGCCCGCCTCCTTGGCCTCGGCCGGCGGCATGGTGGTGGCGTTGAGGATCAGTTCCATGCCTTTCGACAGGCCGACGAGCCGCGGGAGCCGCTGCGTGCCGCCGCTCCCCGGGAACAGTCCCAGGTTCAGCTCCGGAAGACCGATCTGATAGGTGCCCTCGGCGGCGAAGCGCAGGTCACAGGCCAGGGCCAGCTCAAAACCACCGCCCAGGCAGTGCCCGGCGATGGCTGCGATGAACACGATGGGGGTGTTCTCCATCTTCCGGAACGCCTCGTGCGCCAGCGTCGCGGTCATGACGCGCGAGCGGGTCGTGCCGGAGGCAAAGGCGCTGACGTCAGCACCGGCCGAGAAGAACTTCTCCGATGCGCTGGTCACCACCACGGCGTGCAGGTCTTCGTCGGCCCGAATATCGTCCACGGCGCCCGCGAAGGAGCGAAGAAACGCGTAGTCGTAGCTGTTGGCCGGCGGTCGGTCGAGCACGATGACACCGACTCCGCCCTGCTTCTCCAACCTCACCGGCATGTCACGCCCTCCCCAAATGCGCGCCTGAACGAACGCCCTAATTATCGAATCCTGATCAAACCGCCCACCCGGTTGGTTAAATACGGCAGGTTGGAAACCCACACTTACCAGATTCTCTACGACACAGAGGCCACCCACTGGTGGCTCGCTGCCCGTCGCAACATCGTGCTGGACCTCATAAATCAGCGGTATCGAGATCGGGACGATCTCGAGGTGTTGGATGCCGGCTGCGGAACCGGCTTGATGCTGCAGGAGCTGAGTCTTCTAGGAACCGCCAGCGGGGTCGACATTTCGGAAGAGGCTCTGCAGTTCTGCCGGAGGCGCGGACTGGTAAACGTCCAGCACGCGGACATCCTTAAACTCCCATTCGCCTCGAACCGATTTGACCTCGTGACAGCCCTCGACGTGCTGGAACACCTCGACGATGACGGAGCCGCGCTGCGAGAGTTTTCTCGAGTGCTCAAGCCCGGCGGCCGCGTCTTCATATTTGTGCCTGCCCATCGCTGGTTGTGGAGCTTGCAGGACGATGTCTCCCACCACAAGAGGCGCTACGTGTCGCGGACCCTTCGCGATGCAGTGGCGGGGTCGGGCCTGGAGATCGAGCGCCAAACCTATGTCTCGACGCTTCTGCTGCCGGTCATCTATGCGGGTAGGCAGTGGCTCAAGCTCCGCATGAAGTTCCGGAACGACTACGACACGGAGAACGACCTCCATCCGGCATGGTCGAACGGGCTCCTTCGCCGGATCTTCGAGTCGGAGATTCGAATCCTCCGGCGCATCGACATGCCATTCGGCGCATCACTTCTGTGCGTCGCTCGCAAGGTGGGATGAAGGCCCGTCTGGTTCCGCTGCTCGCGTGTCCTTCGTGCGGGGTGGCGCTTCAGCTGCGGGAAAGTCAGCTGGACCGCGACGGCGAGATAGCAACGGGCGAGCTGGTCTGCCGGCAATGCACCGCCAGCTACGCGATCCGCAACGGGGTGCCACGGCTTCTGCCGCCCGAATCTTCCCGAGTGTCTCAACAGACGTCCGCGGCGTTTGGCTGGCAGTGGAGACAGTTCGTAGAGCTCTACGACGAGTACGAGGCGCAGTTCCTTGACTGGATTCACCCGATCCAGCCCGACTTCTTCAGGGGCAAGGTCGTGCTCGACGCCGGCTGCGGCAACGGCCGCCACGCTTTCTACGCGGCGAGATATGGGGCTCGCGACGTTGTGGCGATGGACTTCAGCGACGCCGTCGACACTGCCTACGAGAACATCGGCACGATGCCGAACGCCCACGTCGTGCAGGGCGACATCAACCACCCGCGGGTTCCAGTCGCTCGTGCGGTTCGCAAAGCCGGGCGGCGCGATCTTCGCGTGGGTCTACGGGCGCGAGAACAACGCCGTCGTGCACGGCTTCATAAACCCGCTCCGCGAGAGCGTCACAACGCGCATCCCGCCATCGGTCCTGCCGGTGATCGCCTGGCCCATGTCCGTCGTCCTGCATTCGTTGGTGAAGGGCGTCTACAGGCCGCTCCACAGAACAGCGCTGTTCAAGGCGCTGCCGTCACGCGAGTACCTGTACAGCCTGTCGAGCTTCAGCTTTCGCAGGAACTACAACATCGTGTTCGATCACCTGGTCGCGCCCGTCGCCTTCTACCTGCGGCGAGAAGAGTTCGAAAGCTGGTTCCAGCGCAGCAAGCTGCGGGACGTGACGATCAGCTGGCGGAACCGCAACTCGTGGCGAGGTTTTGGCCGCGTCGCGGGCTGACCAAAAACAGCGCACCTCAGCGTCCCGACATAATGGATTCAGAGATCCATAGAAATAGCTACGGGGGTGCCGCATGGCGACGATGATCATCGAAGGCGATAGGACCAAGGCCGCGTCGGGCAAGACGTACGAGGTTCGCTACCCGGCCACGGGCGAAGTCGTCGACGAGGTCCCTGCGGGCGGCGCGGCGGACGTCGACAAGGCCGCGCAGGCGGCGGCGAAGGCATTCACGACGTGGTCGCAGCTGCCCGCGAACAAGCGGGCCGACATCCTTCACAAAGCCTCGCAGCACATGCTTCAGAAGGTCGAGCAGATCGCACCGATCCTGACCCAGGAGCAGGGCAAGACACTCCTGGAGTCCCGCCTCGAGGCGCAGCGGTTCGGCGAGAACATCGCGTGGTTCGCCGACCTGGCCGACAAGATCCACGGGGAGCACGTAAGGCTTCCCGATCTCTCGACCTACGGCCTGGTCGTTCGCAAACCAATCGGCGTCTGCGGCGCAATCGTGCCCTGGAACTTTCCGCTCACCCTCGCGGCGAACAAGGTGGCGCCCGCGATAGCGGCGGGCAACACGGTCGTCCTCAAGCCGGCGAGCACCACGCCGCTATCCACTCTCGCGTGCATCGAGGCGCTGATCGAGGGCGGATTGCCGGAGGGCGTCGTCAACGTTGTGTTGGGCCCGGCGACAGGTGAGGCGATCGTCGGGCACCCCCTGATCCGGAAGATCGCCCTCACGGGTTCGACCCCAACCGGCAAGAAGGTGATGGCGCGCGCGGCGGAGGGCCTGAAGAAGATCACGCTCGAGCTCGGCGGAAGTGACCCTTGCATCGTGCTGGACGACGCGGATCTCGAGGGCGCGGCTCGCGCGATCTCTGTCGGTCGCTTCTTCAACTGCGGCCAGGCCTGCCTCGCCGTGAAGCGCCTGTACGTGCAGGAGGGCGTGTACGACGCGCTCTTGGAAAAGCTGGTGGCGCGGGCAGCGAAGCTCAAGCCCGGCAACGGTCTCGAGAAGGACAGCCGCATGGGACCGATGCACTCGGAAACGCAGCGGGCGGAGGTCGAAGCCCAGGTCAAGGACGCGGTCGACCGCGGCGCGAAGGTGGTCTTCGGAGGCGGCAGGCCCAAGGGTTCTGAGTACGAGAAGGGTTGGTTCATCGAGCCGACCATCCTCGAAAACGTGCCCGACGGCACACGAATGTGGACCGAGGAAGTCTTCGGGCCGGCGCTCCCGGTGCGGCGCATCAAAGACCTCGACGAAGGCCTGCGGCTTGCCAATGCATCCCAGTACGGGCTCGGGTCTTCGATCTGGACCACCAACATGGCTGCGGCGCATCGCGGCGTGCAGGAGCTCGAGGCCGGCTACACCTGGGTCAACGCGTTGCAGATCGCGCACGACGAGCTGCCGTTCGGCGGCACGAAGCAGTCAGGTTTCGGCAAGGAGCATGGCGTGCAGGCGTTCCTCCAGTACACGGAGGAGAAGTCGGTCGTCTACGGCGGGATCTAGAAGTTGGGGCGGAATTTGAGGTAACCGGACCGGGTACTGGTCTCTCGTGAGGGTCGCCCTCGTCGTTGTCGGGACGCTCGTTTTGCTGATCGGCGTGGTGTTCGCGGGGCAGGGTCTTGGTTTGATCCCCGGGAGCTTCATGACGGGCGACATGAAATGGTTCTGGATCGGCGGAGCGATGGTGGTAGTCGGCCTGGCCCTGGGCGCAGGCGGACTCAGGAGCGGATCTCCCAAGCGGGTTTAGCTTCTGCCCACGCCCCTCTCCCTCACCCTCCGGGACAAGCCCGTTAAGGGCGCGCTACCCGCGCCGAATTGATCTCTCCCCTGAGGGGAGAGGGGTTTGGAGATACAAGACCTAAGCCGTTCGGCCGTTGAGCCTGTCCCAGTGGGACTGGCACTCGACGCAGCGCGTGGCGGCCGGCTGATACCTCAGCCGAGCCTCCGGAATGCGACGGCCGCAGCCTTCGCAGACCCCGTACGCGCCTTCGCGCAGGCGCTCGAGCGCCCTCTCGACCTGCTCCCGGTTCTCGTCCAGCAGGTGGACGAGCAGGTCGCTCGTCTCCCGGTCGGACAGCGCCTGGGCCAGGTCGGTCTCTTCTGGGATCCCCGTGATCACGCCGCCGACCACGTCGTTCAGAGGCCGGTGCAGGCCCGCCTCCTCGCCGCACTGGGCGGCCAGGAGCTCGAGCCGTCTCCTGTCAGCTTCCAGCCTCTCTTCTGGAGCGTCGTCTGCCTTTTTCCGCATCGCCATTGCTGATCCCCCCTCCAAACTCATTACCGGCCCCGGCTTCGTTTGGATTCCGAGAGCAGAACGCCTGCATCAGCATGCGTACCTACTCCCGCACAATTAGTCGCCGGATGCCGACCCCGCTGCAGCTTCCCCCGAAAATCGTGTTTGCGCTGGCGCTTATGCTCGCGGTGGCCGGTTGCCAGCCGGGTGCCAACCCGCGTGCGGTGCCGAGCGTACCTCAGATGGGCGCCGATCTCAAGTGCTCGAAGGCCGACCACCCGTACGAGGACCCACAGGCAGGCTGGGGCTTCTGCTATCCCGCCGGCTGGAAGTACGTGGAGCGCTCCCAGGCCACCCAGAGCCCACCGGGCCTCGACCTGACCTTTGACATCACCGATGCCACGTGCGCGTCACCGGCGGCGGGCGTCGCGCCGCAGTGCTCGCCCGACGCCGGGCTCTTCGGCTTCATGATCATCTCCACCTACGAGCGCGGCAGCTCCGCCGACCTGACCTCTTGGTTGGACACCAACCTCACGCATCCCCCGGCCAACGACCCGATCTCGTGGGGCAACTCGCTCCAGGCCGTCAGGCTGGCTGATGGCCGGCGGGTCGCCCTTACGCCACACCACGTCGTGATCCTGGAGCTGCACCCCAGTCCCCTGGACCTGGAGACGCAAATGTCTTCCCGACTCGCTACCTGGAAGTTCAGCTATTAACACCCTCTCCCCCCAGGGGAGAGGGACCGTAGGGGAGAGGGGCGTGGACGCGTTTCCCCGAGGCTTAACTCGGTCGGCGAAACAGGGTTTGCATCTTGATCGCCAGGCCCATGTCGCCCTTGATCTTCAGCTTGCCCTGCATGAAAGCCGCGGTCCCGTCCAGCTGGCCGGTCATGATCCTGACCCAGTCGTGAGCGTCGGCGAGAAGCGTCAGGTTGGCGGGCTCGCCGGGGTCGCCTTTCCCCGACTCGGCCGTGCCGTCGTGGATCTTGACCCACCACTTGCCGCCGCCATCTCCGCTGAGGTCGAACTGGATGGTGGCCTTGGTCGTCCCCGCCTTCTCAGGAATGAGGTACTCGGGCATAGCCTCCACGATCTGGTCGGGGGTCATCTGGACTTCGGACATCGGCTCCTCCCGTAAAGGTTGCGTGTGTTTTTAGTACGTTCGAGTACGGCCTACTACTCATCTTAGACGGGTCAGGGAGAATGCCGAGATGGCCATCGAGATCGCGCTGAGCGAGGTCGCCGCCGGCGTTTTCGAGCTCCGCCTCCCGATTCCGTTCGAAGACGGTCTCGTCAACGTCTTTGTTTTCACGGACGGCGATGAGGCGGACCTGCTCGACTGCGGCATGAACTCCGACGAGTCGGTCGATGCGATCCGCCAGGCGCTCGAACAGCTGGGAGCACGGCGGCTGCGGCGGCTGGCCGTCACGCACATCCACCCCGACCACTACGGCGCCGCGGGCACGCTTGCCGGTGAAGGGCGCGCCGACCTCTACATGCACCGCCTCGAAGTTCCGCTCGTCCACCCGCGATACGTGGAGCTGGAGCACCTCGTCGAGCAGGTCAGGCACTACCTGCTCATCAACGGCGTGCCGGGCGAGGAGGCCGAGACCGTCAGCAACTCGCAGCGCGCGTTGAGCCAGGTCGTCAAACCCGCGGATCCCGCCGTGCAGCTGGACGGTGCCGAGTTCATCGACGTGGGCCGCCATCTGCTGCGCGTGGAGTGGACGCCGGGGCATTCACCCGGACACATCTGCCTCTATGAGGAAGGCACCGGATTGCTGTTCGCCGGCGACCACATCCTGCCCGAGCTCTCGCCCAACATCGGGCTGCATCCCCAGAGCACACCCGATCCGCTGTATGACTACCTCCTGGGCCTCAAGCGCATGGTGGACCGCAGGCCGAAACTCGTCCTACCTGCCCACGGCCGCCCATTTGCGGATGTGACTGCTCGAGTCGATGCTCTGGTCTCCCATCATCACCAGCGGCTGGACCAGATCCAGGAGATTGTGGGCGGCGAAAAGAAGACGGCGTGGCAGGTGGCGCTCGAGCTGTGGGGTCCGCGCGACAACCTTTACGAGAAGAGGCTGGCCCTCCAGGAAGGGCTGGCGCACCTGCAGGCCCTCGCGGTCGACGGGCGCCTGCGCAAGTCCGTCACGCCCGAGCTCGTGCGCTGGCAGCAGTCTTGATCCCGAGCGGGAGCAGGTCGGCCGGGTAGCAGCCGACGCCGACGACGCCGGGCCCCGCGTGCGCGCCGACGACCGGGCCGAGGGGTTGGATCATGATCGTCTCGGCCACAGGCTCCAGCTCATGCGCGACGCGTTCAGCGTCCTGCTCGGCGGCCGCGTGCCCGACGATGACACACAATCCCTTGCCCCGATCGACCTCCCGTGCCAGCGCGATGACGCGATTCAGCGCGCGATCGAAAGTCCGCACGCGTTCCAGCGGAGTGACGAGTCCGTCGCGGATGCACAGCACGGGTTTCACCTGCAGCACGGATCCGAGCATCGCGTTGGCGCGGCCGATGCGGCCTCCGCGCCGCAAGAACTCGAGCGTCGCGACCGAGAAGTACGTCTGCACCTGGTCGCGCATCGCGCTGATGCGCTCCACCACCGAATCGGCACTGCCGCCCTGCACCGCAATCTCGGACGCGGCGAGAGTCAGCAATCCGAGCGACATCGACACGAGCTGCGAGTCGACGACGTGGATGCGCTGCGGATCTGTCATCTCTGCGCCTTGCACCGCCGACGCGTACGTCCCGCTCAGCTTTTCGGAGATGTGAATCGAAACGACCTCGTCATGATTCGCCAGCAGCTCCTCATACGTCTCCGCGAAACGACCGGGCGCCGGTTGCGACGTCGTGGGATGCGTGTTCGCGTTGGGCAGCTTGCGATAAAACTCCGAGGGCTTGATGTCCACACCGTCGAGCAGCGAGAGCCCCTCGAAATGCAGCGTGAGCGGAACCACAGTGATGGCGCGTGCGCGGACCAGCTGCGCCGGAAGATCTGCGGTGGAGTCGGTCACGATCGCGACCGAGCGGTCGGTCACTGCGGAAGTTCGTCCGGCTGTGAATCCGTCTCGCGCCGGTGCCCCCGGCGCCGGAACAAACGCTCCTCGAGCGGTTTGAGGGCGAACAGGACGATGACGACGACGACGGTCACGTAGATCGCCACACCGTAGTAGCCAAAACCAACCGCCATGCCGAGCGAGGCCGCGACCCAGATGGAGGCAGCGGTGGTCAGTCCACGCACGAGCTCTCCCTGGCGCAGGATGCTGCCCGCGCCCAGGAACCCGACGCCCGTGACGATCTGGGCCGCGATGCGAGTGGGGTCGACGGTCTTGGCGAAGTCCGGGATGAGGCCGAGGCCTGTGAACATGCATGACCCGGCACTGATCAAGGCCATGGTGCGCAGGCCTGCCGGGTGGCCGCGAAACTCGCGCTCGGCGCCAATCAAGAGTCCGAGGCCCATGGCGATCGTGATGCGGATGGCGAGGTCGACCTCGCCGCCTGTCCTGAGCGCCGGGCTCGTCCTTGGCACCCGGCTCGTCAGGAAGCTCGGGGAGGTCGAGGCTGTTCACGAAGTCTCGGAAGACGGCGAGGCGCTCCTCGTCGACGACCGTGTTTTCGCCCTTGTCCTTGTCGCCGTCGATCTCGTCCGCCTCGGGAATGATGCCGGCGGTTTCCATCACCTCGGTGGCGACGAAGATCGGGCACTCGACGCGCACGGCAAGCGCGATCGCGTCGGATGGACGGGCGTCGAAGTCCAGGTCGCGGCCGTTCTGCTTGACGTAAAGGCGGGCGTAGAAGACCTGGTCCGCGAGTCGTGTGACCACGATTCTCCTGACGCTGATGCCCAGGTCGCCGAACGCGGTGGCCATGAGGTCATGGGTCAGCGGCCTGCCGAGCGTGTTGCCGGAGATCTTGGTCGCGATGGCCTGCGCCTCGAACGAACCGATCCAGATCGGCAGGTAGCGGTCGGCTTCTTTCTCTTTGAGGATCACCAGGTGCTGGGCAGTCGGCATGTGTATACGAATGCTGTCCACCGACACCTCGATGAGGTTGTTCATCCTCGGCTCCATATTACCCTTCGGTCCTCGGCATCCCTGCTATTTGAACGCCCAGGCCCCCCACAGGGTGTCACTCCGTGGCTACGTAGAATCCGAACGTGGCGAAGGGTAGGCGCGGGCGGGTGATCCTGATCGACGCCCACAGCCTCATCTACCGGGCATTTTTTGCCCTGCCGCCGATGAGCACCTCCGACGGCCGGGTGACCAACGCCGTCTACGGCTTCACGTCGATGCTCGCGATCGTGCTCGCCTCGCGTCCCGAGTACGCGATCGCCGCGTTCGACCTCGGCAAACCCACGTTCCGCTCCCTGGAGTACGAGGAGTACAAGGCCGGCCGCCGTGCGATGCCCGACGACCTGCGCCCCCAGATGGAGATGGTCCGCGAAGTCCTCGAGTCATTCTCCATCCCCATTTATGGCGTCGAAGGCTTCGAGGCCGACGACGTCATCGGGACTCTCGCGCGCATCGCCGAAGAGCGCGGCCACTCGGTCACCATCGTCTCCGGCGACCTCGACTGTCTGCAGCTGGTGACCGAATCGGTGGAGGCGCTCGTGCCGCGGCGTGGCATCACGGACACGTTCGTGTACGGGCCCGACCAGGTGCGCCAGCGCTACGGCTTCGAGCCCCCGCAGCTCATCGACTTCAAGGCGCTGCGGGGAGACACGTCGGACAACATTCCGGGCGTGCCAGGTGTCGGGGACAAGACCGCGGCCAAGCTCGTGCAGGACTACGGAACGATCGACGCGCTGCTGGAGAGAGTCGACGAGCTGCCGGAGGGGCGGCTGAAGAAGGCGCTGAAGGAGAACGCCGACCGGGTCCGGCTGGGCAAGCGCATGGTCACCATCGTCAGGGACGTCCCCGTCCCGCTCGAGCTGGAGAAGGCGCGTTGGACCCGTTACGACTACGACCAGGCGCGCCGCGTTTTCGACCATTTCGAGTTCCGGCAGCTGCTCAGCCGGTTTCCGCCGCCCGATCAGGTGCCGGTGCAGCCGAGCCTCACGTTCGAGGCGACCCCCTCGCCGGCGGGCCTGGCGATCGTCGAGGACGCGACCGAGGCCGCGAGCCTGCTCGACGGGTCTTTAGACGTCGGCGTCTTCGCCTTCACCGAGGGCGCGGGGCGCGGGGCCCGAATCTCAGGCCTGGGCGTGTCGGCCGGCGGCAAGACCTTCTACGTCGCCCGGCCGGAGGCGATGGACGCCGTGGCGAGCACCCTGTCCGGCCGTCCGATCTCCGGCCACGATGCGAAGGAGACGGAGCTTGCGCTGCGTTCGCTGGGCGGCGGCAAACGCGAGTGGGCGTTCAGCACGTTTCTCGCCGCGTACCTGCTGGGCGCCGGCTCGCGCGACCCGCGGCTCGAAGACCTCGCCCGCGAGTTCCTGGGCATGGAGCTGGTCAGCGCCGAGCAACTGCTGGGCACGGGGCGCGCGGCCCGAAAACCCTCGGCCATCGCCGAGAACGAGGCCGCCGAGTTCGCCGCGCGCCGGGCGGAGGCGATCGTCAACCTCCGGCCGAGGCTGGAGGCGGAGATGCGGAATCTCGGGGTCGACTACCTCTTCCACGAGATCGAGCTGCCGCTCGCCGGCGTGCTGGCCGACATGGAGTCGGAGGGCGTCGCCATCGACGTGCCCTACCTGAAGCAGATGCAGGAGGAGCTCGGCGCCCAGCTGGCCGCCATCGAGTCCGAGGTCGAGCAGGTGGCGGGTCAGAAGTTCAACCTCAACGCCCCGCAGCAGCTCGCGAAAGTCCTGTTCGAGGACCTGCGGCTGCCCGTGGGCAAGCGGACCAAGACCGGTTACTCGACCGACGCCGACACGCTCGAGGCGCTGCGCGAGAAGCACCCCATCATCGGGTTGATCCTCGAGCACAGGCAGCTGTCGAAGCTGAAATCGACGTACGTGGACGCGCTGCCGCAGCTGGTCGATCCTATGAGCGGCCGGGTTCACACCTCGTTCGGGCAGGCCAGCACCGCGACCGGGCGGCTCGCATCGTCCAACCCGAATCTGATGAACATCCCGATCCGCACCGAGCTCGGCCAGCGGATCAGGCGTGCGTTCAAGGCGGGGCGGCCGGACCACGTCATGGTCTCGGCCGACTACTCGCAGATCGAGCTGCGGATCGCCGCCCACCTGAGTGGCGACCCGAAGCTCCTGGGCGCCTTTGCTGCCGGGCAGGACATCCACACGGCCACGGCCGCGGCGGTGTTCAAGATCCCGATCGAGACCGTCGATCCGAACCAGAGGCGGCTCGCGAAGGTGGCGAACTTCGGCTCGATCTACGGTCAGGGCGAATACGGGCTGTCGCAGCAGCTCGGCATCACGGGGGACGTGGCGCGAGAATTTCTGGGCCAGTACTGGTCCACTTACTCCCGCCTGCGCGAGTACCTCGACGACGTGAGGCGCAAGGCGCGAGAGGAAGGATTCGTGGTCAGCGCCACCGGGCGCCGGCGGGCGATCCCTGACCTTCGCTCGCCGAACTTCCAGCTGCGCGGCGCGGCCGAACGTATGGCGATCAACTGTCCGATGCAGTCCCTGGCCGCGGACATCATCAAGATCGCGATGGTCCGGCTGCATCGCGAGATCGACGCCGACCAGATCGAGGGTCGCATGCTGCTGCAGGTCCACGACGAGCTGCTGTTCGAGGTGCCACGAGCTGAACTCGATCAGTTCGCCGAGAAGGTGCCGCGCATCATGACCGGCGCGTATGAGCTCGAGACCGGCATCGAGGTCGAGATGAAGGCCGGTCCGAACTGGGCCGACATGAAGAAGCTCTCGGTAGTCCGAGCGTGAATGCCTGAGCTTCCGGAGGTCGAGACGATCGTCGCGGACCTGCGGCCGCACCTCGTGGGGCGGACGATCACGCGGTGCGAGCTGGCTTTTCCAACCATCGTCCGGCACCCCGAGCCGGAAGAGTTCATCGATGCGGTGGTCGGCATGCGAATCGAGTCGGTCGGCCGGCGCGGCAAGTACATCCTCATCCGATTCGACAACAGCATTCTGTTGGTGGTGCACCTGGGGATGACCGGGCAGCTGCGATTGGTCGACGCCGTGACGCCTCTTGCGAATCACACGCATGCGGTCTTCTTTCTAGATGACGGGAGGCAATTGCGCTATCGCGACCCGCGACGTTTTGGACGCCTTCTTCTGGGGACGCAGGAAGCGTTGTTGTCGTCCAAGAAGATGCCCTTGCTCGGCCCGGAGCCGATCGATCCAGAGTTCGCGGCCGGCGAGCTCTACCGGCGCCTGCGCAAAAGGCGCACATCGTTGAAGGCCGTTCTGCTCGACCAGGGCGCGATCGCGGGCGTCGGCAACATCTACGCCGACGAGTCTCTCCACCGAGCTCGCTTGCGTCCGGATCGAATCGCCGGCACGCTCAGCAAGAAATCCGCGGTGCGTCTGCATGAGTCGTTGCGTGAATCGCTGCGTGCCGCGATCGCGAATCGCGGCAGCTCGGTCGACACATATAGAGACGCGTGGGGAGAGATCGGCGGCCAGCAGGAGAAGCTGCTGGTCTATGGCCGCGCAGGCGAGCCCTGCTTCACGTGCGGCCGTCCTTTGAGCTCGATTCGCATCGCCGGCCGCACGACAGTCTTCTGCCGCCGTTGTCAGCATTAGTTCCCCGCGTCGTCGGCATTGCGGTTCTCGGCGTCGCGTACATCGCGCTGACCATCTCGATCTCAGCGGGCGCGTTCATCGGCCTCGACCAGCAGGTCGCGCAGGCGATGCACAGCGCGTGGCAGCCGTCTCTGCATCCGCTGTTTCAGGCCATCGCCGAGCTCGGAGGTCTCGAGCTCACCACGATCCTGATGTTCGGCTTGCTCATCTATCTGTGGCAGGCGGGCTTCGGCTCAGACGCCCTTGTCGTCGTCGTTTTCTTTGCCGCGGAAGCGTTCGAGCTCTTCTACAAATACAACCTGTACCAACCGGGCCCGCCGCGATCGATCGCGCAAGCAGACGGCCCGAGCCTCAGCGAGCTGCTGAGCGGAAGCCTCGGTGGAAACAGCTTTCCGAGCGGGCACATGATGAGGACCGTGATCGTCTACGGATTGCTTGCATTCGTCGTGCGCCGCCTGTCGGCGTCGCCGCTCGCCCGTTCGCTTGCAGTGCCGGTGGCCGTCGTGATCATCGTCGTCATGGCCTTCGACCGCCTCTACCTCGACGTGCACTGGGAGTCCGACGTCGTAGGCGGCCTGGTCCTCGGAGCGATCGCCCTGCTCGCGGGCACGGTGTGGCTCGACCGTCCCATAAAAGCCGAGAATTAGTTCGGTGGAGAAAGCCGTGCTCATCATGGTCACGACCGGGGGACGTGACGACGCTGAGCGGCTGGGGGAGGCGCTCGTCGTGGAGCACCTTGCGGCATGCTGCTCGGTCATACCGACGGTCCATTCCATTTATTACTGGGACGACCAGCTTCAGCGGGAGCACGAGGCGCTGCTCTTGATCAAGACACTGGAGTCGCTCGCGGCCGCCGTTCAGGAGTTCGTGCGCACACACCACAGCTACGAGCTTCCGGAGATCCTGCAGGTGCCCATCGAGGGGGGTTCGTCCGCCTACCTGAGCTGGCTGCACAATCGAGTAGCCAAACCGGGCCGCTAACCGTTACTGGGTGTTAAGTCACAGACCTTAGACTGCGGGCAAAGGAGGGGGGTTGGCCACTGTAGTCAGTGATCCGAACGACTCGAGCGGCTCCAAGCGCCGCCGTCGTCGCGCGCGCCGGGATGCCAGGGCCACGATCCCGACCAATGGCGAGAACGGCACGCATGCAGAGGAGGCAGTCGAAGCCGGCAGCGTCCTCGCGGTAGACCCGGCGCCTGCCGCCCCACCGGCGGAAGAAGCCGTCCTGGTCCAGCTTCCTCAGGCGCACCCGGTCCAACCAGACCCCCTGCCCTCGGCGGACGCACCCGCGACGGACGAGTTCAGGGACCTCCTTGGACAGGCGGTCGGGCTGAGGCTGGATTCGGTCTCGCGCGAGTTTGGCGGCCGGAACGAGATGCACGTGACCGCGCTGCGCAACGTGACCCTGGACATCGGCCCGTGCGAGTTCGTCGCCATCGTCGGACCTTCGGGGTGCGGAAAGAGCACGCTGCTGGCCCTGATGGGCGGACTCGACCGCCCGACCTCCGGCCACGTCTACGGCGCCGGACTGGCCCTGGGCGAGCTGCCCGACCGCGACCTGTCGGACTACCGGCTGCAGCGCGTCAGCACCATCTTTCAGACCTTCAACCTCATCCCTTCGATGACGGTCGAGGACAACGTCGCGCTTCCGCTGACGCTGGCCGGCGTCGAGCTCGAGGAGAGGCGCCGCCGGGCGCGCCACCTGCTCGCCCTGGTCGGCCTCGAAAAGCGGGCGCGCACACGCGCCGGGCGACTGTCGGGCGGTGAGCAGCAGAAGGTGGCGGTGGCGAGAGCGCTGGCCAACCGCCCCGGGCTGATCCTCGCCGACGAGCCGACCGGCAGCCTCGACTCGACCGCCGGGGAGGGCGTTCTGGCGCTGCTCGAGGACCTGAACGCCCGCGGCGCGACAGTCGTCCTGGTGACCCACGACCCAGAGGTCGCCCGTCATGCCCGGCGCGTGGTCCGGATGATCGACGGCAGCGCGGTCGAGCTGGAGGCCGGCAGGCCGACCGTGCGCAGCCAGGAGCCGATCGACCCGGCGCCCCGCATGCACTGGCGCGACACGCTGAAGGTGGGGCTCGGCAGCGCCGGAAGGCGTCCCCTGCGCACGACCCTCACCACCAGCGGCGTCGCCATCGGGATTGCCGCCTTGAGCCTGATCGTCGCACTGGCGGGAGGCCTCCAGCAGGCGCTTGACGCGCCGGCGCTCGCGACGAGCCAGGTGCACCAGGTCGCCGTCTTCCCGGTTGCCGGAGCGCGAACCCCCGCCTTTGACGCTGCCACGCTGGCGACGCTCGCCCAGCTGCCGCACGTCCGCGCCGCGTGGGGTGAGATAGGGATGACGGGCACCTTCAGCGCGGTCGCCGCGCCGGCCGCCGGCGTCGTGCCCGCCTCAGCCGGCGCGCTCGTCTCCTTGCCACCCCTGCGATCGTCGAGCACCGTTCCGACCCTGATCGCGGGGCGCATGCCGGGCTCCGACATCGCGACCGAGATACTGCTCACCGACAGCGAGGCCGTCGCGCTCGGCTACAAGTCGCCGCCCGGCGCGGTCGGCACGCGGGTCAAGTTCACGGCCACCTCTGGGGCGATGGTCCCGGCCCTCACGCCGAACCAGGTATCGCAGCCGGTGCCGATGACCTTTCTCGTGGTCGGCATCATCTCCACCGACCTCATGCCGGCGGGCACGCCGGGGGCGCTTGCGCCTGACCAGCTGATGCGCGTCTACTGGACGACCCTGTCCGGGCCGAATGGATGGAAGACCGGCGAGTACTCGAGCATCACGCTGCTCGCCGACTCGGGCCTATCGGTGGAGAGCCTCCGGCGGCGCGTGGATGCGCTGGGCTTTCAGACCCAGACGTTCGGTGACCAGTTCAGGAATTTCGAGGATCTGCTCGGCAAGATCCGGGTCGCGCTGCTCGGCCTGGCGATCGTCGCGCTGCTGCTCGCCTGTCTTGGCATCGCCAACACCATGTACACCGCGGTGCTCGAACGAACGAAAGAGATCGGGGTGCTGAAGGCTCTCGGAGCCCGATCGCGCGATGTGCTGCTGCTGTTTCTCGCGGAGGCGGCAGGCATCGGGATCGCGGGCGGGGTGGTGGGAGCGCTGGTCGCAGTCGGGCTCGGCCGGCTCGGCAACGCCGCGGTCGACCGGCTGACGCAATCGGTGACCGGCTCGGCGTTCGATGTCTTCCAGATCGACGTGCCGGTGCTGCTCGTAGCCGTGGTCCTGGCCGCCCTGCTCAGCATGGTGAGCGGTCTGCTTCCGGCATTGCGGGCCGCCGTGCAGGATCCCTCGCGTGCGCTGCGGTACGAATAGGCAAATCGTTACTCCCCATCCGGTGAAATGAGGGCTTCTGCTTATCCGCTCATCGATGCGGACCAGGCGGCGGCGCTCGTTCTCGAGCACACCCCGGTGCTCGGCGTCGAGCAGGTGGCGGTCGGCGGCTGCGCCGGACGCGTTCTGGCCGAAGACGTCATCGCGGAGGCGCCCCTGCCGGCGTTCCCGTCGAGCGCGGTCGACGGCTTTGCAGTCCGAGCATCCGACGCCGGCAAGACGCTGCGCGTGGTCGGCGAGTCGGCCGCCGGCCGTCCGTTCCAGGGCGCAATCCCATCCACCTCTGCCGCCCGCATCCTGACCGGCGGCGTGTTGCCGGAGGGCGCGGACTGCGTGGTCATGGTCGAAGACGTCCAGCTCGCGGGCGATACCGTCACGGTGCCGAAGGTGCTCAAGGCCGGCGCGAACTATCACAAGGTCGGCGACGATCTGAAGCCCGGCGACCGCATCCTCGCCGCGGGCACGCAGCTCGGCGCGGCGGAGATCGGTGTCGCGGCCGCGACCGGCCGCGCGAACCTGCCGGTGCGACGCAGGCCGCGCGTCGCCCTCATGTCGACCGGCGACGAGCTCGTCGAGGTGGGGAAGACTCCGGGGCCAGGCCAGATCCCGGACTCGAATCGCTGGGCGCTGCTCGCTGCGCTGCGCGAGGCCGGCGCGGAGGTGAACGTGCTGGGTATCGCACCGGATGAGCCGGAGGCGCTGCGGAAGCTGGTGGTCGAGGCGCTTCGCGAGGCCGACGTGCTCGTGACATCAGGCGGCGTGTCGGTGGGCACGCACGACCTGGTCAAGCCACTGCTCGAATCGCTTGGCACGGTGCATGTCGGCCGGGTCAAGCTGAAGCCGGGCAAGCCCTTCACGTTCGCTACTCTCGGCCACGCCCCTCTCCCCGACCCTCTCCCCTGGGGGGAGAGGGTGGCTTTCGGGCTCCCTGGTTTTCCCGTCTCGTCCCTCGTCACGTTTGAGGTTTTCGTCCGGCCCGCGCTGCGCAAGATGCAGGGATTTGCGCAGCTGCAGCGGCCGAGCCTGCCCGTCCGCCTCGGCTATGACGCGAAGCCGACGGCCGATCGCACCGAATATCAGCGGGTCACGCTTCATCGCGAGGGCCGAGAGCTGGTTGCAGAGACGACCGGCTCTCAGTCCTCCTCGCGGTTGATGTCGCTGGCCGGCGCCCACGCCCTGGTGCGCGTTCCGGCGGATGATCAGAGTCTGAAGAAGGGGTCTGTGGTTGAGGCGTTGATCCTCAACCTTCCATAGCTACCAGGATCGCTTTTCCTGGACGGTTTCCGCCTCGCGCTCGCGAGCCTCTCGATCCTTCTTCTCCTCGTCGGTCATTTCGCGAACGTCGTCGCGGATGTCGCGGCCGGTCCGCCTGATCTTGTCGGCCGTCTGCTCTGCCTTTCCCTTCATCTCTTCCGGCTTGTCGCCGGTCAGCTTGCCCTTGAGCTCGTCGGCCTTCCCCTTGATCTCGTCCTTCATGAATACCTCCCGTTGAAATTGGGTCCTGTTTCGGTAACGCCCTTCTTTCAAGGACTCACCAGCCCCTCTGGTAGCTTCGCCGCCACCTCCATGAACGGGGATGAGACTTGACCGAACGTATGTGCGCCTTAGAATTAGCTTCCACCCAATGCCTACCCCGTTTCGTGTCGACGCACCTTTCAAGCCCGCCGGGGACCAGCCGCAGGCGATCGCCGCCCTGGTCGAAGGCGTCCGGTCCGGCCTGACCCAACAGGTCCTCGCCGGCGTGACCGGAAGCGGCAAGACCAACGTCATGGCTTGGGCGGTGGAGCAACTGCAGCGCCCGGTGCTCGTGCTGAGCCCGAACAAGACCCTGGCCGCCCAGCTGTGCGCGGAGTTCCGGCGCCTGCTGCCCGACAACGCCGTCGAGTACTTCGTGAGCTACTACGACTACTACCAGCCCGAGGCATACATCGCGCGCACCGACACCTACATCGAAAAGGACTCGAGCCGCAACGACGACATCGACCGCATGCGGCACTCGACCACGCAGTCCCTGCTCACGCGTCGCGACGTGCTCGTCGTGGCGAGCATCAGCTGCATCTACGGCGTCGGCTCGGTCGAGGACTACATGGGCGAGTCGCTGCACGTCGAACAGGGCGACTCGATTCGCCGTGAGGTTTTCCTGCGCAAGCTCACCGAGATGCTGTACGAGCGCAACGATTACGACCTGGCCCGCCTGAAGTTCCGGGTGCGTGGCGACGTCGTCGACCTGGTGCCGGCCAACGAGGAGAAGGTCTATCGGGTCGAGTTCTTCGGGGACGAGATCGAGCGGATCCAGGAGCTCGACGCAGTCACCGGCGAGATCTTGGGCACGAAGCGCGAGTTCACCGTGTTCCCGGCCTCGCACTACGTGACCCCCGCAGACAAGCTGAGGCTCGCGATGACCGACATCGAGGCCGAGCTGGAAGAGCGATGCAAGTGGTTCGAGGAGCACGGCCGCCTGCTCGAGGCGCAGCGCCTCCGCCAGAGGACCAACTTCGACCTCGAGATGATGCGCGAGACCGGGACGTGCGCGGGCATCGAGAACTACTCGCTGCACCTGACTCGCCGCAAGCCGGGCGAGGCGCCCTACACGCTGATGGACTTCCTGCCCGACGACGCGCTGATCTTCATCGACGAATCACATGTGGCTGTGCCGCAGATCGGCGGCATGCTCGGGGGCGACCGCTCGCGCAAGGCGGCGCTTGTCGAGTACGGGTTCCGCCTGCCAAGCGCGTTCGACAACCGCCCGCTGAGCTTCGAAGAATGGGAAGAGCGCGCGCACAGCGTGATCTACGTCTCGGCCACGCCCGGTCCGTACGAGATGCGCCACGCCCAGCGCACGGCGGAGATGATCGTGAGGCCGACCGGCCTGGTCGATCCGACCGTCGAAGTTCGCCCGACCGAAGGCCAGATCGACGACCTGCTCGCCGAGGTGAAGAAGCGAACGGAGCTGGGGCAGCGGTCTCTCGTGACGACGCTGACCAAGCGATTCGCCGAAGACCTGGCCGACTACCTGCGCGAGTACGGCGTGAAAGTTCGCTACCTCCACTCCGAGCTCGACGCGATGCAGCGCATCGAGGTCCTGACGGCACTGCGCACCGGCGAGGTCGATGTGGTCGTGGGCATCAACCTGTTGCGCGAGGGCCTTGACTTGCCGGAGGTCGCATTCATCGGCATCCTCGACGCCGACAAGGAAGGGTACCTGCGCGCGTACAGGTCGTTCATCCAGATCATTGGGCGCGCGGCCCGGAACATCGAAGGGCACGTC
>VBII01000135.1:1652-6577 GCA_005887735.1 Chloroflexota bacterium | reverse complement strand
CTGCAGTCTCCCCAGCCGCCACCAGGAGCCGAATGTGGGCGATCGTCAACAATCAGTACGGATCCCCCGATGACTTGAAACTCCAGGAAATAGACAAGCCGACAGTCGGCGATGACGCGGTGCTCATACGCGTCGCAGCAGCGTCGGTCAATCCATATGACTGGCACGTCATGAGAGGCGTGCCTTATCTCATTCGACTTCTGCGCGGGCTCAGGAGTCCGAAGTCAAGTCTTTTCGGGGCCGACGTGGCAGGGCACGTTGAAACGGTGGGCAAGAATGTGACTCAGGTTCGACCTGGCGATGAGGTATTCGGCTGGGGCGATGGCACCTTTGCTGAGTACGTATGCGTCGATGAAAGCTCGTGCTTGCACAAGCCCAACCGGCTCACGTTCGAGCAGGCGGCGGCCGTACCGCTTGCCGGATGCACCGCGCTCCAGGCGCTTCGTGATGGGGGCCGCCTCCAGCAGGGCAATAGCGTCCTGATCAATGGCGCCTCCGGAGGCGTGGGCACGTTCGCTGTCCAGATCGCCAGAGCTCTTGGCGCCGAGGTGACGGGCGTGTCTAGCACCCGAAATGTTGACTTGGTCCGTTCGATCGGTGCGAACCACGTCGTCGACTACAACGTAGAGAACTTCACCCTGTCCGGGAAGCGGTACGACCTGATCCTCGATCTCATTGCGAACCATTCGCTGTCCGCGTTCAACCGCGTATTGAAACCCCACGGGACGCTGGTGCTCGCGGGAGGAGGTGCGGGCCGATGGCTCGGGCCGTTAGCAAGGCCGCTCAAAGCCATCGTCCTCTCGCGCTTTTACAGCCAAGGTTGTGTCGCGTTCCTAGCTTCGTTGAAAAAGGAAGATGGTGTCTTTCTGAGCGAACTCATCGAGGCCGGCAGAGTGACACCCGTCATAGACCGCACATACCGACTCAGTGAGGCCCCTGAGGCGATCCGCTACCTGGAAGCCGGACATGCTCGCGGCAAAGTCGTCATCACCATGACGGGCCAGACATGACGAAACATCGTGTTTCGCGCATTGCGCTGTATCGAGGTTATCTTTTGCGAGAGCCATGGCTGTAAGGGGTCCGAGGCGCAGCTGAAGGAATATCGATGCCCTCGTTGGCTGCAGCAGCTGAGCGATGCATGGAGTGCTCTGAGCCTGATGACGGTGCCGTGTGGTACTTCGTGTAGTAATCCGGCAGGAGAATAGCCCTGAATGACGATGCAACCCGCCTCCTTGGCTGACAATCCGAAAGGCCCCGGGTTCAAACCCCGGGCCCCCGACCAGTCTTTGAGTTCAGGACTGTCGTCTGACGCCATCCGACAAGCGGCTGCGAGGTCACAGCCGTGGCCCAGAGATTTTCAAGACCGCTGCGCTCAAAGGACGTTTCAGGGCTGTTCGGAACTGTCGGTTGAACTCGCGCATCGATATCACGCAGCCGATATGTCAGCAGACGCACGGCCCAGGGCCGTGAAGCACCCACCGGCCTTACGACGACAGGGGCCGCGAGCTCAATGAGATCCAGGACGATCGAGTCACACTTCACGGGAGCGCATCGGCGGTCCGAATAGGTTACTAAGGCACCTCGCCCGCCCGACGGCTGAGAGACGTCATGCTCTTTGTGGCCGAAATTCCTGGATGAGTGAGCTGCCTCGCGGGACCGTGACTTTCCTATTCACCGACATCGAGTCATCGACTCGATTGCTGCGTGAGCAGCCGGAATCCTACGCCCGCCAGCTCGCCGAGCATCGGGCGAACCTGCGTGACGCCTTCAGACGTCATCGTGGCGTCGAGGTCGATACACAGGGAGATGCTTTCTTTGTTGCGTTTTCGCGCGCATCGGACGCGGTCGCTGCCGCTGAAGACGCGCAGCGCGGGCTCGAAGACAGTCAGGTTCGGGTGCGCATGGGTATCCATACGGGCGAGCCAGTCGTGACTGACGAGGGCTATGTCGGGTTGGACGTGCATCGGGCAGCGCGGATCGCAGCCGCGGGCCATGGCGGACAGATACTCCTCTCCCAATCGGCGCGTGACCTGGTGGGCCGAAACGATGTCCGTGATCTAGGAAAGCATCGGCTCAAGGATCTGCCCGCGCCCGAGCGGATCTATCAGCTGGGCAGTGGCGAATTTCCGCCCTTGCGTTCCCTACACGCCACCCACCTCCCGATGCAGCTGACGCCTTTCGTCGGCCGCCGGCGAGAACTCGAAGCGGCCAGATCTCTGCTGTCTCGTGATGGCGTGCGGCTCGTCACAATGACCGGCGCCGGCGGAAGTGGCAAGACGAGGCTTGCGCTCGAGGCCGCCGCCGCTGTAGCGGACGACCACGAGGATGGCGTTTGGTGGGTGCCTCTATCAGGCGTTTCGATGCCTGAGGACCTCCTGCCTGCAGTCGGAAGAGTGCTGGGTAGCGGTCGAGCTACTGAGGCGATTGGCAGCCGCCGCATCCTGCTTTTGCTGGACAACTTCGAACAGATCATTGCGGCGGCACCGGAAGTCTCGACGCTCCTTGCTGACTGTGCTCACCTCGTGGTGCTCGTCACGAGCCGCGAGCGGCTGGCGTTGCAGGGCGAACATGTCTATCCAGTTCCGGTGCTCGCGCGGGAAGATTCGCTTCAGCTGTTCCAGGCGCGCGCTCATGCGGTCGGGTCCGACTTCGAGCCGAATCAACGCCTCGACGAACTCTGCGCTCGCCTCGACGACCTTCCACTGGCGATTGAGCTCGCCGCGGCCCGGACCTCGCTGCTCACCATCGACCAGATGCTCGAGCGTCTTGGCAGCCGGCTCGACCTTCTTCGCGCCGGCCGGGATACAGAGGCGCGGCATCAGACGCTTCGGGCCACCATCGAGTGGTCGTACGAGTTGCTGAATCGGGACGAACGGCATCTCCTTGGGGCTCTATCGGTCTTCCGGGGTACCTGGACGATCGATGCTGCCGAGTGGGTCGCAGGCGCAACGCTCGACCTGCTCCAGTCCCTGGTCAACAAGAGCCTGGTTCTGCGTCCACAATCGGGCCGGTTCGCGATGCTCGAAACAGTGCGGGATTTCGCCGCCGAGCACCTGACTCCTCGTGAACGCGACCGGCTTCTCGGGCGCCTCGTTGAGCATCAGCTGAAGGTCTTCGAGAATGCAAATCTGGGGCGCCGGGCCGATGGTCATCCGCAGATGAACCTCGCCAACGCCGAGCGGCCGAACCTGGACGTTGGGCTCGCATGGGCAGGTGAGTCAGGTCATGCCGACTCGGGCATCAGACTGCTGGTGCTCACGGAGATGTACTGGAACACCACCGATCCAGCCGGAGGCCGGGAGCGGTTGGATCGGCTTCTAGCCGAGGCCGGCGAAGCCGGGAAACCGCTGGACTTGGGCCTCCAGGCGCGCGCGTACCGTTTCCGTGGCGCGACATTCGATCTAACTGACCGGTTCGACCTGTCCGAACCCGAGTACGCGCGCTCGCTCGAGATGTTTCGGGCCGCGCGAGAAGAGGACCAAACCGGTCATCTCATCGCACTGATTGGTAACTCCGCCCTTCGCCAGGGACACATCGAGCGAGCGATCGATCTGGCGACCCAGTCACTAGAGATCGCCCGGCGAGAAGGCAACCCAGGGGACGAGGGATTTGCGCTTTATGTTCTCGCGATGGCGGCATTCCATCAAGGCGACACCGACACAGGGGTGCGGCTCGCCCATGAGAGCGCGCCGCTGACTCTGAAGGGAGGTTCGATCTGGTTCGCCGGCACCACCCTGCTCGGCGCCGCTGAATTCCTCATCGCCGCGGGCCGGATTGTTCAGGCCGAGCACGACCTGGCTACAGGCCTTGAGTACCTGGCAAGCGTCAGCGACCGCCTGAACGTTGCGTTCGCGCTCGCTGGGGCCGCCGCCATTGCAGCCTTGAAGAAGGATGCGGTCCGAGCGGGAACGCTGTGGGGTGCGCTGGAAGCACTGAAGGCGACCGCCGCCGGGGAGCTCAGGACGTCGACAGGGATAGCTATGGACGACAACATTCGCTACATCGATCCCATCCGCGGCGCGGCGTTCGAGAAGGGCCGTGGATCAGGGCGAGTACTTTCGCTTGAGGCGGCAATCGAATTTGCCCTCACAACTGGGAGCTAAGCCACCACGAATCGGCTCTACTTTGTCACTAATGTGTCACGCATTCGCGGAACCTGGAGGATACAGGAGGACACGAGGGCGGGCGAAATTGAGTACAGGAGGACACTGGAGGAACCGGCGGGACACGGGAGGACACGACATACGCAGGGTTCGGGACCGTGAGGCCCCGGGTTCAAATCCCGGGCCCCCGACCAATTTCCCGGTCCAAACTTGTCTGGTGGCGGGTCGCTCAGAGGGCCTCGACTGGTACCTCGGCAACGCAGAAGATGAGCACGCCGAGCAACCGCGTAGTTTCTTCATCCCCGGTCGTGAGGAGCGCTCCAACAGGAATCCCGGCGATCTGGTGAGGCTGCTCTTCTACATCCGCAACCCACCGCCGGGCGGCCCCCGAGCTGAGCGCATGTGGTTAGAAGTAAGTGCTCGACATGAAGATGGTTATGTGGGGCTCCTAACCAATCGACCGATCGCGATCAAGGACCTATCGGGTGGCGATGAGGTCGCGTTCCGTAGCGAGCACATCATCGCTATCCAAGACCCGAAATGGGCGCCTTACGAGAATCTCCTTGCGTTTGCGAATCGCCGTCTAATCGAAGACGACTCACTCGAACCGGGTCACGTGGTTCACGACCCGTCGGACATGAATCTGACGCCGACCTCCCATGGTGAACGTGCCTCGGGCTGGCAGCTTTTGGTCGGCGATGAGAGTGATCAAGAGCTCGAGGACCCTGACTCTGGGCTGGTTCCCAACCTCGCGTGGCTCATGGAGCGCTATCCGGCATTTGCCGAGCTCGTGTTCTCGGGTGAGCGGGATGGGGAATGGGA
>VBII01000135.1:923-1638 GCA_005887735.1 Chloroflexota bacterium | reverse complement strand
TGTCTCTATTCGCCCAATCGAGCCTGGTTAGGGTGCCGCAGTCTACGGATCCGTCAGTGGAAAATGATCGGTTTTTAGCTGGATCATTTCGGATCATTCCCGGGACCGGGTCCATGACCTTGATTTCGCGCAGTGTCACGGACGTGTCACGCATTCGCGGAACCAGGCGGATACGGGAGGACACCACAAGACACGAAGGCCGAGGAAATTCAGTACAGGAGGACATTGGAGGATACGGTGGGACACGGGAGGACACGCCACAATGCCGGTTCGGGACCGTGAGGCCCCGGGTTCAAATCCCGGGCCCCCGACCAACCCCCTACGCGCGGGCAGAGCGAAACGCCTTGACTTTGGTCGTGTGCGGATCGTCCAGTAGCTGCCTGTACCGTGACGATTCAACGGCGATCAGCGCGATTTTGCCTGCAACGTTGTTGTGAATGCCCCAGCCGTAGCGCTTTGTCAGCGGCGACACCCGCAGGTGCGGATGGCCCTTGCTCAAGAACTTCTTGCGTTCCTTGTGCCAGATGTCCTTGGGGATGTCATGTAGGACGGCGTATGTCTCAAAAGCGATGTCTTCTTCGGTGTGACTGTATGGATGCTTGACGAGGATCTCGTACTCAACCACAGCCTTGGTTTTCTTGCCAGCTGTTGCCAGCGGCACCTTGGCTTTCTTGGTCGGACAGTCATCTGCGACTTCTATCAATGTGTCGAAGTA
>VBII01000135.1:0-847 GCA_005887735.1 Chloroflexota bacterium | reverse complement strand
ACTGGGTAGATCATCAGGCGCAGCTCGTCCACAAGGTCGTGCTCCATTAGCGTGTGCCAGAGTTGGAAGCTAGCGGCGACAAGGATTTCGCCATCTAGCTCTTGCTTCAGCTGCGAGACCTTGTTGATCACGTCGCCCCTTATTACCGTGGTGTTGTTCCACACGGGAGCATCGAGGGTCGAGGAAACGACGTACTTGGGCAAGCTGTTCAACCTGTCCGCGAACGGGCCACTTCGGGATGGCCACCGCTCGGCCAAGAACTCGTAGCTCCGCCGGCCCAGCAGGAAGGCCTCGGCGCCCAATGCCTCGTCGAGCGCAACCTTGGCCGCCTCGTCGCGACCCTGTCCGCCGATACGACCTACCCAGC
Source organism: Chloroflexota bacterium (assembly GCA_005887735.1). GTDB lineage: Bacteria > Chloroflexota > Dormibacteria > Dormibacterales > Dormibacteraceae > 40CM-4-65-16. The sequence continues at coordinate 480 of VBII01000135.1, read as the reverse complement.
CGCCGCGGCTGAAGCCCTCGACCCCCGCCGGGTCCTGGATGACTCCGTCAAGGGAGACGTTCTCACTGACAACAATCCTTCCCATTGCGTTTCTCCTCGCCGTTGCTCGCCTAAGCAAGTTCGATGTTTGTTAGAAGATTCGCCTGAACCTTGACCCGCCCACCAAAATTGCGTTCAGTGCTTCGAGAATCTCTCGCCGATCAGGGTACTCAGACGGGCCGCCAGCTCTCGGCGGTCATCACTGCGACTGGAGCGACCCGGGCGCCATTAAGTAGCAAACCGAAGCGTGTGGATGGTCGATGACGCACACGTTGACCGGCATCCGCTCGCCCTCGGCGAGCAGGTCGGCAACGTGGACGATCGAGATGGTGATTGACGCGGGGGCGTTCATTGTGTTCCGACCGCCGCGGTGGTGATGGAGATGTGAGTCATGATGACCTCCTCACCGGTTACTGGCTGGCGCGCGGCCGGCCGCACTAA
>VBII01000134.1 GCA_005887735.1 Chloroflexota bacterium | reverse complement strand
CCAGCCCGACGAACGCCGCGCCGAAGTAATCGAGCGTGTCGTAGTTCGCGCTTCCGTAGAGATACTTGACCTGCGGTTGGAACGTAACGTTGCGCCCACCGACGCGTGAGGCCAGCGCAATCATCGACTGCTGCAGCGCCTGTATGACCGGCGCATCTTCGCCCGGCTGCGATCCCTCGAGGCGGACCTCCGGGGCGACAGTACCGGCCTGGGCCTGCTGGCTGAAGTCAGCAGGCAGGACGATGTAGGCGACGAGCGATCCGTCCTTGAGCTTCGCGTCGCCGTCGGCGGCATCGATCTCGGTCGTCTTGATGTGGCTCGAGCTCTTCAGGCCGTCCGCGACGATGGCTCCGAGCGGACCGGAATCCTGGTTCGCGACGCCCACCTCAGGCGCGCTGGTCGATCCGCGCATCAGGTAACCGAGGAGGCCGAGGATGATGATCGGCGCGACGAACAGGAGGGCCAGGGTGCGCCGGTCGCGACGGAAACCCTGCAAGAGCCGCCTGGTGATCGCGCCGATGCGATGCCCGCTCATGACTCGCTCCTACCGGCCAGTGCGAGGAAGGCTTCTTCGAGGTTTGGCGAGCCACCCTGAGCGCGGATGTCAGAAGGCGAACCCTCGGCGAGGAGTCGGCCGTACTGGATCAGGCCGAGCCGCTGGCAGCGGTCCGCCTCGTCCATGACGTGGCTCGACACGATCATGGTCGTGCCGTCCGCCGCCATGCGCCGGAAGGCCTCCCAGAACTGCACTCGCAGCTGAGGGTCGATGCCGACGGTCGGTTCATCGAGCAACAGCAACTCGGGACGGTGCACGAGCGCGCACGCAAGCGAGCAGCGCTGACGCATGCCTCCGCTCAACGTCGCCACCACCGACGCGCGTCGCTCGTAGAGCTGCACCAGCTCGAGCGCCTCCTTGACGCCATCCTCGGCGCCGTTGATCGCGGCGAAGAACCGCACGTTCTCCTCAACGGAGAGCCCGGGATAGAGCGCAGCCTGCTGCGTCATGTAGCCGATGTGCCGAAGGACGGCGACCTGGGGCATTCGCTGCCCGAGCACGGTGACCGAGCCGGACTTTGTCTCGAGGAGCCCGCAGATAAGACGGATCAGCGTCGTCTTGCCGGCCCCGTTGGGGCCGAGCAAGCCATAGATCTCGCCTCGCCGCACATGGAGTGTGATGCCATTCAGCGCCTGGAACGCACCGAAAGACTTGGACACGTCGTCCACGCTCACCGCAAATGTTTCGCTCATCGCGTCTCCTCCGGCTGCATTGCCCGCAGCCACGCTTTGGACAGCTCGGTGACAGCCTCTTCGCCGCCGATCTCGAGACCCAGGACTCGTTCCGCCGCGGGACGTGTCATCAAGTGAAAGAAGATGGGACCCACGAACGACTGCAAAGCAAGCAGCGGATGCATCCGCCGCAGACGGCCGGATGACATCTGAGTGGTCAGGTACATGACGAGGGACCCGACCAGGGCGGCGATCACCTCGCGGACCGCTTCCTCCGTGTCGGGCGCCAGGCTGCTGACCTCGAAGAAAAGGGCCCTGAGCAAGCCGGTGCGGTTCTCGCCACCTGCGTACACGCCGCGGTAGACGGCGCGGGCAACCTCGGGCATGACGACCTCCGGCGGCTGGTCTCGCATCGCGGTGAGAACTGCGGTCACCGGCTCGAGTGGGGAGTAGGCCCGGACCAGGGCTGTGAAAAGTGCCCCTTTGCCCGGAAAGAGCCGGTAGAGCGAGGCCCGCGAGACGCCTGAGTTGCCCGCCAGCTCGTCCATGGACAGGGAGCTCAAACCGTGCTCTCCGACCATGCGGAATGCGGCGGCCAGGATCCGGTCGCGAGCGTCAGGCTCGGGCGCTCGGTGCAGTGCCTCGAGCAGCGCTCGGCGGGACTTGAACATCCGGTAAAAGCTCGCCCGGGACACGCCCGCCGCCAGCGCAAAGTCGGTGATCGTCGGCTTGCCGCCCATCGCCAGCACCACTCGGGCCCGATTCAGCACCCGATCTCGAGCCTCAGGACTCGGCATGGGACGAAACTAGACGAGACGTCCCGACTTGTCAAGTCTCAGCAATATCGGATTCCGCCCGTCTGACGCCAGACATGTGCAATTCGGGGCACCGAGACGCACGGCTGGCGTCAGAGATGCGGACGGAATGTGGCGAGCTGGCGCGGGCGCGTCGCGGCCTTAACGGCATGGGTTGGCCCAGTGCCATGGTCTGCCTAGGCTGAGGACCACCCAGACATGCGCTCGATCGAGATCGCCACCACCGGACCACCCGGCCGAGCACGGGCATATTGCGGGTAGCGACCTACCAGCAGGTCGATCGCCCGGTCGGCGTCAGCCGCGTCGTCGACCCGGTGCGCCGTGCCGTCGACGCGCACCCACCACAGCCTGCTCCAGTTGTCCTCGTAGTGGTCGAACAGCACCGAGACCGCCGGGTGGGCCGCGATGTTGCGCAGACGTTTGAGGTCGGGGGTTCGCTTCGGTTTCGCGTCGATGGCGAAATAGAGCGTGTCGCCGTCGATCACAAAGCAGATCGGCACGATGTGCGGGCGGCCGGTCGCATCGACCGTGGCCAGGCGCGCCACCGGCATCTCCGAGATGCGCCGCCTCATCGCCGGGGCGTCCATCGAAGGAAGTATCGTTGAGCGGTGCAGAGGCTCCGTACGTACACCGTGGACGAGGCGAACCGCGAGCTGCCGCGGGTCCGTCCGATCGTGGCTCAGATTGCGGAGCTTTCAGCCCTGAGGCCGGACCTCGAGGAGCAGCTCCGGATGGCCGATTACAAAGTGCAGCGCCCGGGATCCAACGGCGAAGACCGGGAGCGGTTGCAGCAGGCTCGCGATGCTGTCAATGGAGCCGAGGAAGAGCTTTTGAAAGCGGTGCTGAACCTGAACAGCATGGGGATCCAGCTCAAGGGTCCGCTCGAGGGTTTGATCGACTTTCCGTCGTATCGCGAGGGGGAGCTGATCGAGCTCTGCTGGAAGCTTGGCGAGGAGCGGGTCGAGCACTGGCACCGCGTCGGCGAGGGTTTCTCGGGAAGGAAGAGGCTCTAGCTCAGCTCTCCGTCTTTTCGGGAACGCGGCCCCTGACCGCTTCATAGACCGACCGGGCGACGCCTGCCGCGTCGAGGCCGTGCTGCTTCAGGATGTCCGAGGCCTTGCCCTGAGGCAGGAACTCGTCCGGCAGCGCCAGGATCCGCACCCGGCCGGCCAGCCCGTGAGGGGCCAGGGCTTCCAGCACCGCGCCGCCGAAGCCGCCCGTTCCGACGTTGTCCTCGACCGTGAGCACAACCTGGTGGCGCCGCGCCCAGTCCGCGATGCGCGGATCGACCGGCTTCACCCAACGCGCGTTGACCACGGTGCACGAAACGCCTTGCAGCTCGAGGCGCTGGGCTGCTTCAGCGGCCACCTCGACCATTTTGCCGACGGCGAAGATCACTGCGTCCTCGCCCTTTCGCTGCTCCTCCCAGCGACCGATCGGAAGCGGCTCCACTGGTAGGTCGGGAATCGCCGGCACAGGGCCCTTCGGATATCGGATCGCGACCGGTCCGTCGCTCGCGAGCGCGGTCTCGAGCAAGGCGCAGAGCTCTGTGGCGTCCTTGGGCGCGGCGACCTTGAGGTTGGGAATCATGCGCAGGTAGGAGAGGTCGAAAATGCCGTGGTGCGACGATCCATCGGGTCCGGTCACGCCCGCGCGGTCGATCACGAAGACGACCGGGAGCTTGTGCAGCGCGACGTCCATGATCGTCTGGTCGAAGGCGCGCGCAAGGAAGGTCGAGTAGATGCAGACAACAGGATGCATCCCGGCCATCGCGAGCCCCGCGGCAAAGGTCACGGCGTGCTGCTCGCAGATGCCGACGTCGAAGAATCGGTCGGGGAACTCCTTGGCGAAATTCAGGAGGCCGGTCGATGATGCCATCGCCGCGGTGATCGCGCAGACCTCCGGGCGCCTTGCGGCAACGCTCATCAGGGCGTCGCCGAAGATGTCCGTGTAGGTGACTTCGGTCGATCGCGGCCGGCCCGTCAGCGGGTCGAACGCGCTGACGCCGTGGAGCTTGTCCACCTCGTCTTCGACCGCCGGGCCGTATCCGTGGCCCTTCTCGGTCACCACGTGCACCACGACAGGCTCGCGCAATTTCTTGGCGCGGGTCAGGACTTCTTCCAGTGCCGGTTCGTCATGGCCGTCGACGAGTCCGGCGTACTTGATGCCGAGACTCTCGAACATGGTCGAAGGCTGCAGCAGCTGCTTGAGCCCTTCCTTCACGCGGTACGCGGCCTGGTCGGCCGAGTATCCGACGAGGGGCAGCTCACGCAGCAGGCGCGAGATGTCGTCCTTGATGCGTTCGTATCGCGGGTCGACGCGCAGCTGCGAGAGGTGGCGAGCGAGGCCGCCGACCGTCGGAGCGTAGGACCGGCCGTTGTCGTTGATCACGATGATCAGGTTCGGCGGCTGGAGGTGAGCGATCTGGTTCAAAGCCTCGTAGGCCATTCCCCCCGTCAGGGCGCCGTCGCCTATCACCGCCACGACAAAACCGCCTATTTTCTTGCGCAGCCGCGCCTCCGCAATGCCGAGCGCATAGCTCAGAGAGGTAGAGGCGTGGCTGTTCTCGACGAGGTCGTGCTCCGACTCCTTGCGTGATGGGTAACCCGAAAGACCGCCCGCCTGTCGAAGTCCTGTGAATTGCGCGGCTCGCCCCGTGACCAGCTTGTGCACGTACGCCTGGTGGCCGGTGTCCCACACGATGGCGTCCGTCGGGCTCTGGAACACTCGGTGGAGGGCAAAGGTCAGCTCGACCACCCCCAGGTTCGGCGAGAGATGCCCGCCCGTCCGGGAGGTCTGCTCGACGAGGAAGGCCCGGACCTCAGCCGCCAGCTCAGTCAGGCGAGCCTGGTCCAGCGCTTTCAGGTCGGCCGGCGAGCGAATCGTCTCGAGGATCGCCACTCTTTGTTAACGCTCTCCATCTGATATGAGTTCCGCTGCGCGGGGCGCCATGAGTTCCGCCAGCTCGATACACAGGCGGGTGCCGGCCCCGCTCGGGCCGCGGAGGACCGTGGTCAGCTCGAGATTGGTGTTCCAGGCGGCGGCTGCGATGTCGATGTGCGCCCACGGCTTGCCGCCCGCGAACTCCGCGATGAACATGCCTCCCATGATGGTGCCTGCTTCGCCATATTCGGCGTTGCGCAGGTCGGCGATCTGGCTCCGCAGCAGGATGCGGTAGTCCGCATACATGGGCAGACGCCACACCCGGTCGCCCGCCTCGCGGGACGCCTGGTCGACCAGCGACCAGAAGCCGTCGTCGTTGCTGACGGCGGCGCTGGCTGCATGTCCGATCGCGATGGTCGCGGCGCCCGTCAGGGTGGCGAGGTCGATGAGATGGGTCGCGCCGTTGCGCAGCGCGTGGGTCAGCGCGTCGGCGAGGACGAGCCGTCCTTCGGCGTCGGTGTTGACGACCTCGACCGTCTTGCCGTCCGCGCTGACCATCACGTCGCCGGGACGCTGGGCTGTGGGGCCGGGCATGTTCTCGGCGGCTGCGACTACAGCCATGACGTCGAGCGGCAACTTGCGGGACGCGATCACGTCGATCGCAGACAGCACCGCGGCAGCCCCTGACATGTCGCCCTTCATCTGGCTCATGTTCTCGGGGTTCTTCAGCGAGATGCCGCCCGTGTCGAACGTGATGCCCTTGCCGATCAGCGCAAGGGCGGCACCGTTGCCGTCGCCTTTCTCATGGTTTCCGTGATAGCGGACCCGGATCAGCCGAGGAGGTTTCGCCGAGCCCGAGCCGACGCCCAGCAGGAGGTTGTAGCCACCCGACTTCAGCTCTGCAGGCCCCAGGACCTCCAGTTCCAGGTTGTGGCGCTGCGCGATGCGTGCCGCTTCCTGCGCCAGGGCGTCGGGGGTGAGCTCGTTGGGGGGCGCATTCTGCCACTCGCGGGCACGGTTGGTGGCCTCGCCGTTCTCCTGCGCCGCGACAACCTCGCGCTCGCGCCCGGCGCCAAAACCGACCAGCACCAGCTCGTCGATCTCCCGCCGCTCGGGCGCGGCGCCAGTCTGTCGCGAACGGCGCTCGAAGGTGCCCATCACGCAGCCCTCGATCACCGCCTTGAGGCTGTCCATGCCCAGCGGCTCCGCGCGCAGCACGGCCATGCGCTTGTAGCCCCAGGTGCGTGAGGCGCGCACGAGCTCGTGGTGGGCGGAACGGACGCGCTGGCCGTCGAGGTCGTGGAGTGCACCGAGTCCGTAGAGGATCACGCGGCGCGGCCCGATCTTGCCCTGGGCGGGAATGGGCAACACCTCGTGGATGCGCCCGCGGAACTCGGCATTGACCACCATCTCCGAGAGCACTCCGCCCATCGCACGATCGAGCTCGGCGGCTGAATCCGCGAGTCGCTGGCCGGTGGCGACCGGGATCGCGAGCGCGTCGACGTTCAGCTCGGCGGGGCCCGCCGAGACCAGGCTGATCTTCACGGCGTCCTAAAGGTTAACGACCACCGCCTGGCGTTAAGCCAGATGTTCGCCGACCAGCTCCAGCACGTGCGCGACGCGCAGGTCGATCCCGCGTTTTCGAGCCGCCGAGGCGATGTGCATCAGGCAACCTGGGTTGTCGGACGCCACGACTGTGCAGCCCGTTTTCGCGATTGCCTCGAGCTTCCACTGGGCGAGACGATCCGCCGCGCCCGGCCACTCCAGGCTGAACGTTCCTCCGAACCCGCAGCAGTTCGCGATGTCGGGCAGGTCGACAACCTCGTAACCGGCGAGCTCCAGGACCCGACGCGGCTCGCGCTTCAACCCGAGCTGCCTCAACGATTGACAGGAGTCGTGGTAGGCGATCTTCAGGCTCATCCGTCCCGGCTCGACGAGCCGGGGGTTGGCCTCCAGGATCTGGAGGACGAACCGGGTCGAGTCGCGCATGCGGTCCCGCACGCTGCTGTCCGGCCCGGCGCCCCAGTCCGGGGCGTCGATGGTGAAGGCACCGAAGCAAGAGGCCGACGGGGTGACGATCAAACCCTTGGAATCTCGAAGACTCGTCGAGAGCTCACTCGAGAGCTGGGCCCCCGTCTTGAAGTCTCCGGCGTTGGCCGCGATGAGGCCGCAGCACCATTGCTCCTTGGGAAATCCAACCTGGAAGCCGGCAGCGGTCGCGATCTGCTCCAGCGCCGCAGCGGCTTCGGGCCAGATCCGGTCGGCCAGGCAGGACGCGAAGATCGTCACCGGTTCGCCGTCGACCTTCGCCGGCCGTGCGCGGTCTCGGTACGGCGTTCGGGCCAGCCGCGGCGCTCCCGGCACGAGGGCGCTGAACGGCGCGGCCGCCCGCAGCACGGTGTCGGCCAGCTTCGGCCGCTTCCACAGACCGACCACGGCTCGCTTGCGCAGCGATTTGCGCCCGGCGCGGCGGTGTTCGAGGATCTGGCGGGGCAGCGGGATGTCGACAGGGCAGATCTCCTGGCACGCATTGCACTGGACGCAAAGCGTGTTGGCCAGGTCCGCATCCTCCAGGCCGTGATGGAACGGCGTCAGCACCAGGCCGATCGGTCCGTTGTAGATGTGGCCGCCGAACTGGTGGCCGCCCACCGCCATGAACGGCGGGCACGCATTGGAGCACGCACCGCAGCGGATGCAGGTCAAGGCGTCACGGAAAATCGGGTCCTCGAGCATCTTCTCGCGGCCGTTGTCTAGGATCACGCAGTGCAGCTCGCGCGGTCCGTGAACGCCGATGGTCAGCGACTGTTCGATGTCGGCTGAGCGTGATGGCCCAGTGATCCAGTTGACGTAGCTGCTGATCAGCTGACCGGTTCCGCTGCGCGGAAGCATCCGCAGCACCGCCACCGCGTCGTCGAGTGTCGCGACGAGCTTGTCGATGCCGAACACCGCGATGTGGACCGGTGGCAGCGTCGTGGTCAGGTCGGCGTTGCCTTCGTTGGTGACGAGGACGATGGTGCCGGTCTCGGCGATGGCCATGTTCGCGCCCGAGATGCCAACCGTCGCGTCGATGAATTTCTGGCGCAGCGACTCGCGCGCGTGGAGCTGGATCGCTTCGACCGTCGCCTCGGTGCCGAAAACTTCGGCGGCGTCCTCTTTGGTGAGGTGAATCGCCGGCGCGATGAGGTGCGACGGGTGCGTGTGCGTCAGCTGCACCATGCGTTCGCCGAGGTCGGTCTCGACGACCTCCATGCCGAGACCCTCGAGATAGGGGTTCAGCTCGATTTCCTCGGTCGCCATCGACTTGCTCTTCGTCACGACCATGCGCCGGCCGGCAGGAAGTCCGCTGCCGGCGTTCCAGCACAGCTGGCCGATGATGTCGCGCGCCTCCGCGGCGCCGGCCGCCAGATGGACCACGCCTCCAACCGCGGCGAGGCGCTCCGTGAACTGCTCCAGGAGCTCGGGGAGACGGTCGAGGTTTGCTTTTCGTCTGCGCTTGAGGTCGGCGCGCCCCGCGGCGAAATCGAAGCTCTCGAAGGCTGCGTTGCGACGGCCGCGCAGGCCGGTCATGGCGTGGATCAGCGCTTTCTGCAGGTTGGGATCGTCGAGCGCCTTGTCGACGCGGCGGGAGAAGTGGCCGCGGCTTTCAGGCACGCGTTCGCGAGGCTTCTCTGATGGCCTCGGCCAGCTCGGTCGGTGTCGACACCGGCGCCAAGCATATGGTCCCGGCGCACACCACAGCGCGCTGGTCACCCGTTGGATCGATCACGGCGTACGGATGCGCTGCTGCCGCAACCCGAGCCAGGTCCTGGTTCTTGGTCGACACCTTCAGCGCATGACCCAGGCGGTCCAGCGCGCGGGCGAAGACGGCGGCCATCAATCCGTAGGACTGTGGCAGGGCGGCCACCGACTCGAGCGCCTTGCGGGCTCGCTCGCGGTAGGGTCCTGACGGATCGCCCGTCAGGACGTCGAGCTCGATCAGAGCCATCGCCGCCACCGAGTTCTCGGCCAGAGGCTTGATGCGCTCGCCCAGCCGGCCCAGCTCGTCACCGCCGGCGTGGTCGAAGTAACCGCCGAGCTGGGAATCCGCGTAGCGGTCCTCGAGGTGGGCGGCGAGGTCAACCGCGACCTGCATCCACTTTTCGCCGAAGCCGTGCTGATGGGCGCGGAGCGCGGCCCACATCGACCAGACCTGGTCGCCGAGCTGGCCCCCGACGCCCTCGGCATGCGTCATGCCTTCGCCGCGGCGGTATGCCCTCTTGAACAGCGAGTCGAGAAGCTGGCCCGAGTGTTCCCCATAGCTCATGGCGAGGGCCGCGTTCCACGCCGTGTATACACGGCGGTCGACGAATGGCGCTGTGGACTCGGCGCGCTCCTCTGCGTCCATGGAGTAGTAGTGCTCGTCGGCGTCCTGGCTCCCCGCATAGAGCCCTGTCTTCGGGTCGCGCAGCACACGGTCCAGGTAGCCGGTGGTTTTGTCGAGAGCGTCGGACATGCCCGCGAGGGCGAGCGCCTGAACCAGCCCGGCGTGGTCCTCGAGCATCTTTTCGTAATGAGGGACGCTCCAGTCCTGCGTCGTCGAGTAACGGAAGAAGCCGCCCTCGACCTGGTCGTAGGTGCCGCCGGCGGTCATGCGCTCCAGCGTGTGCGCGGCCATGCGGCGGAGATCGGGGTCGGAGCGCACCACCGACTGCTCGAGCAAGAGCAGGATTGCATCCGTCTGCGGGAACTTCGGTGCATTGCCGAAGCCGCCGTACTCGGGGTCGTATGCCGACTTGACCGCATCGAGAATCAGATCGACAAGCCCGGTGTCCAGGTCGCCCGCGCTTCGCGCGACTCCCGCCGCCGCACGTTTGCGGGACTCCAGCACCCGGCTGGCGATCTCTGCCTGATTGCCGCGGTAGTAGGTCGAGATTTGGGTGAGCGCTGTGGCCATCTGGTCGGGAGGCAGGTAGGTCGCCCCGGTGAGGATGTCTCCGGATGCGGTCAGGAAGGCGGTGCTCGGCCAGCCGCCCATGTTGTAGCGCTGGTTGATGTCGGGGCGAACGTCGTTGTCAACGCGCACCGGCACGTACTCGCGGTTGATCAGGTCGATCACGCCCGGATGCGAGTAGGTGGTCTCGTCCATCACGTGGCACCAGTGGCACCACACCGCTGAGATCGACAGCAGGATAGGACGGCCTGTCTGCCTTGCCTGCTCAAACGCCTCCTGTGACCAGGGGCGCCAGTTGATCTCCGAGGCGCGATTCGGGCGCGGCGAGAAGTGGAATTCCCCTGCTTCGTCGACCATCGGGACAAGGTTACGATTTGGCTGTGATCTCAACTAGCGCTGTCGACGCGTACATCGAGAAGCACTCGCGCCGATTCGTCGATGAGCTCAAAGAGCTCTGTTCGTTTCCCAGCATCTCCAACCACGGGCGCGACGCCGTCCAGCCGGCGCGGGACTGGCTCGGCGATCGGCTCGCGCGTTATACGGACCGGGTCGAGACCCTCGAAGCCGGGGGCATGCCCGCGCTGTATGCGGAAGTCCCTGGAGCGGGGCGTCGCAAGCTGCTCCTGTACGAGCACTACGACGTGCAGCCGGTCGACCCGATCGATCTCTGGGACTCGCCTCCCTTCGAGCCGTCGGAGAAGGACGGCCGGATCGTCGCCCGCGGCGTCGCCGACGACAAGGCCGATGTCATGGCGCGGATCCATGCCCTCGAGACCTTGAAGGAGCTAGGCGAGGTGCCGGTCACGCTTCGCTTCCTCATCGAGGGCGAGGAGGAGATCGGCTCGAAGACGTTCGAGAAGATCGCCCACGATCACGCCGCGAAGCTGCGTGCGGACGGCTGCCTGTGGGAGTCGGGCACCTCGTTCGACGACGCGGGCCGCCCGACGCTGCAGTTCGGATGCCGGGGCCTGGTGTACGTCACCTTGCGGGTAAAGGTGCTCGACTTCGACCAGCACTCCGGCTTCGCGTCCATCTATCCATCGGCGCCGATGTATCTGATCGGCGCGCTGGCCAGCTTGCGCGACCAGGACATGAACATCAAGATCGAGGGCTTCTACGACAAAGTCGTCAATCCGACCGAGACCGACCGCCGGATGATGGCGGGCATCGACCCGGAGGTCGAGAAGCGGCGCAAGCTGGTCGGCTTTGACAAGCTCGTCCGCGACCCCAAGCCGGACCAGGTGATCGAGCAGATGCTTTTTCTGCCCACGTGCAACATCGCCGGCGTCACGACCGGCTACCAGGGCCCTGGCTCCAAAACCGTCCTGCCGGCGGAGGCGACGGCGAAGCTCGATTTCCGCCTGATCCCAAACCAGGATCCCGACGAGGTGCTGGAGCTTCTGCGCAAGCACCTCGTTCGGCACGGCTTCGAGAAAGTCGAGATCCTCGCGGGCGAAGGCGAGAAACCCGCGCGCTCGGACCCAGCTTCCGCCGTCGCGCGGACGGTGATCGACTGCGTGCGCGACATGCATGGCGAGCCGGTGTTGTGGCCTTTCATGCCCGCCACCGGGCCGATGCACCCAGTCGTGGCGGACCTCGGCATCCCGACCGTGCTGCCTGTGGGCGTGGGCCGGCCAGACAACCGCATCCACGCGCCGAACGAGAACATCAGGGCCGCCGACTACATCAACACCGTCCGCCTGATGTGCCGGATCTGGGAGCGCTTCGGAGCCGGCTGATGGAGAAGCTGACCGACAAGCTCTTCACCGTCAAGTACAACGAGGACACCGGGAAGCCGCACATCGAGGTGGTCGACCAGAACGTCTGCCTGTCCAAGTGCACGGGCAAGTACTGCAACCATTTCTGCCCGGCCGGGGTCTACGAGTGGAATGAGGAGCAGAAGAAGAACCTGGTCAGCTTCGGCAACTGCATCGAGTGCGGCGCCTGCTCCATCGGTTGCCCCTTCGACAACATCTCCTGCCACGCCCCCCGCGGGGGGTACGGCGTGCGCTACCAACACGGCTAAGAGGGGGTTTCGGATAGTCCGGACTATCCGGGAATCCTCCGTCGGCCACATCCGGTTCGTCCGGACTATCGGATAGGAATACCGGACCGGATGGGAACACTTCTTATTAGCGCATGAGCGAATACGACGTGATCATCGTGGGGGGTGGCCCCGCCGGCCTGGCGGCCGCGCTGTACACCGCCCGGATGAACCTCAAAACGGTGATCCTGGACCGCGGGCCGCTGGGCGGACAGCTCCTGAACACCGAGCTGGTGGAGGACTACCCCGGCTTTGACTCGATCCTCGGGTCGGAGCTCGCCATGAAGATGGGAGAGCACGCCCGGAGGTTTGGCGTAGAAATCCGCGACTTCGAGCCGGTCAAGGAGATCGACGTCGAGGGCGCCGCCAAGGTGGTCCGGCTCGAGTCCGACGAGGAGCTTCGGGCGCCTGCCCTGATCATGGCCGCCGGCGGACTGCCCCGCTACCTGCAGGTCCCGGGGGAGAAGGAGTTCTGGGGCCGGGGCGTCAGCTACTGCGCGGTCTGCGACGGGGCTTTTTTCAAGGGCCAGGAGCTCGCCGTCATCGGTGGAGGGGACGCCGCAGTCGAGGAGGGCGACTTCCTCACCCGCTACGCGTCGAAGGTCTACATCCTGCACCGCCGCAGCGAGCTGCGGGCGCAGCCGATCCTGGTCGAACGCGCCCTCGAAAACGAGAAGATCGAATTCATCTTCGATGCGCAGGTGAAGGAGATCAGCGGTGATGGAAAGGTCCAGTCTGTGCGCTACGAGCAGCATGGCAAGGCTAAGGAGCTGCAGGTCGGCGGCGTGTTCGTCTTCATCGGTTTCGTGCCCAACTCGTCGCTGTTCAAGGTTCACGTCGACCACGACGCCGGTGGCTACATCCTGACCGACCGCAACCTCCAGACCTCGGTCGAGGGGATCTGGGCCGTCGGCGACGTGCGGGCGCAGCTGACCAAGCAGATCGCGACCGCGGTGGGTGATGGCACGACGGCGGCGGTCGCCGCGTCGCAGTACATCACCACATTGAAGGACGCCGCCCGAACCTAGGCTAGGGCGCCGTAGCGCCGACGTCGACCCGCAGCTGAAAGGTGCAGCGGCCGTCGGTTGACGTTGCGTCCACCCGAGATGCACCGGCCTGATGGGCGGTGAACTTCGCTATCGGCTTGCCATTCGTCGCCGGAGTTGTGTCGAGCGAAAGGACGCTCGGGTTGCTGGTTCTGAACTGGACGCCCGGCCACTCCGTCGGCGGCCAGCCGGAGAGGTCGACGGTCAGGTCGCCGCCGGCCGTCACGTAGGTTTCGCTTCCGTCGTCCGAAGTGGTCGCGGCGACGTGCAGGTACTGGGTTTGCCCGGCACCCACGTTGTTGGGGTTGAGAGCGCTTGGCACCGCGCCCTGCGCCACGACCAGACCGACCATGGCCGCGACATAGCCTCCCCAAGCCAGGTTGCGAGTTCGGGGCACCGGGCTGGAGAAGCCTGGCACCCGGAAGGCGAGGTTGCCGATGTTGAGGAGGACGCCGAGTCCGAGAAGGATCCCCGCGAGGATCAGCACGCCGACGACCAGCAAGCCGATCTCGGCCAGATTTCCGGATGCGATTGCGGTGGGCAGGGCGAAGAGGCCGAAGACTCCGGCCAGTCCGTACCGCAGGGCGACCAGGATCAGACAGATGCTCAGCACCCCGCCCGCGATTCGCGGTACGCCGACGGTCCTGACCTGCATCACGTTTCGCTCCGCGAGGTCGAGCTCGCCCAGAGAGGGGACCGGGGCGCCCTTCAGGAGCGCCGCCGCGGCACGCTTCAGCTCGCCTCCCCCGGGCGATCCCGGCGGAGTGCCCGCGACCGCGACCCGACCGCTGTCGGAGTCGACGGTCCAGATCGCAGCCGGCACCGCACTACCCGTCAACGGCCCGGCGGGCGTCAGCTGGTTGCCCGGCGCGACGTGAACCACCACCACGCCCGGCCGAACCCTTCGCTGGATGGCGTTTGGGCGCCAGTTGGCCTCGGCCCAGGTCGATGCCGCCATCGCGGCGGCCTGGGGATTTTGTCCCGGGCCCGAGAAGAGGAGGAAGGCGGGAGTGGCGCCTTGCTGGCGGTACGCGATCCGCGCCGTGTTGCCGGCGAAGGACTGGAAGCGCGCGTCGCTCTGCGCTGCGAGGCGGTAGCGACTGCGCGGGAGGATGCCGACAAGGGACGTTCGGGCGAGGTCTTCGACCGTGAAAGGCAAGGCTGGCCGATGATAGGTCGCCGCGCTGGTTGCGTAGCACCACTTAGTAGGACGAATGTCCCTGGCCGCGCTCGAGCGGGGCTGGTTACAGTTCTGGGCGAGTGAGGAGGGTGGCTTTGAAACGCGTCCCAGCAACTGTCGCAGCCGCAGGCGTCACGACGTCACTGATTTTCTTTGTTATGTCGGCCCTTCCGGTGTACGCAGACGCCAATCCCAACAACCACGGCCACCACTATGGCCAGCTCAAGCACCCCAAGGACCCGCCGGTGCCGACCCCTGCCACCACACCGCCGCCGAGCCCCGTCACAACCTCCGCACCGACCAGCCACCCGGTGAGCGCCGGCGCTTCCCGGGGCGCGCCTCCCGCGGCGAGCAGCTCCTTGGCGCTTCCTGTCGTTAGCCCGATCCCGGTCGCCGCCCAGACGCGGACCGCGTTTTCGAATCCGGTTCCCGGCGATCCTCTCTGGTGGCTGCTGCTCACGATCCTGCCTACGTTGTTCGCCGCCTGGCTGATCGCTTTCCGGCGCGTGATATTGCCGCCGTCGCGCCGCCCGCGGGCAGAGACGCCCCAGAGAGCCGCCGCGCCGGCGCAGGCTTAACCGCGCCCCGCGATGGGATCGCGGGCCACGAATAGAAAGGCAATCGCGAGGGCGGCTGCAAGACCTCCGGGCCCGTAGTCGACCACCGGTCCTTCCTTGAAGGCAAGCCGGATCACGAGCGATCCGAAGATGAAAATGCCGCCCAGCACGAGCACGATTCGGAATCGGCGCGCGACCAGCCGAAGCTGACGCCGAAATCCGCCAGGACGGATGGCGAGCACGCTCACGGTCATCGCCGCGATCACGAGCAGGCCGAGCAGGAAACCCCGCACTCAGTAGCCCTCGACGACGACGTTGCGCAGTGGCTCGCCGCGCGAGAACCTCCCCACCTGTTCGGCGACGAGCCGCCAGGATCGGTCCAGCCTTTTGCGGACCCAGCCGCCGATGTGAGGCGTGATCAGGATCCCGGGCGCCGACCACAGCGGGTGACCGTCGGGCAGCGGCTCTGGGTCGGTCACGTCGAGGGCCGCACGGATCTGACCGGCACGCAGCGATTCGTTCAGAGCCTGGGTTTCCACGATCGGCCCACGTGCGGCGTTCACGAGCAGGGCGCCGCGCCGCATCTTCGAGATGAATCCAGCATCGACCACGCCGCGCGTCGCATCCGTCAGAGGCAGCAGCACGACGACGATGTCCGCCTGAGGCAGAAGAGAAGGCAATTCCGAGGCCGGCGAGACTCCTTTTTGCGCATGCATCGCCACGCGGAGAAAACGCGCGCCAAATGTCGCGAGCCGGGCCTCGACCGCGCGCCCGATCGACCCGTAACCAAGGATCAGGACCATCGTGCCCTCGAGGTCGTCATTCCGACACAGAGACGTCGTGCACCCCCGAGGCGTCGCACAGCACCACACCTGCGGGAATCTGGTCAACGAGCCGATCGACTCCCGCCGACAACGTCTGGATCACCTGAAGATCGTCGAGTCGCGGGATCACGTCCAGGATGCGTTCGACGCCGAAGCCCGCGACAAGGAATTGGCCCGGTCCGAGTCGTTCTGGCAATCGACCATCGGCGGGCAGGTCATGGACGATGCTGACCGAGGGCAGCAGCGAGCGGTGCTCAGGTCGGGTGTTGTCTGGAATCCAAACGTCGACGGTCATGGCGCCGCATTGATGGTATCGGTGCCGCTCTAACCGAACCGCCGCACGAACATGAACATCGCGGGAATCCATTCTTCGCCGCCGACCTTGCGGCGACGCCTGGACCGGCGCAGGAAGCCCCACACGGCAAGCTCGCCCGCCTTGGTCGGGGTCGCCTTGTCTTCCAGCTCGAGCTCCCGTGACAACGGCTCATCGTCCTCGAGCGGGGCAAAGATCGAGTACATGCTCCTCCGGTCGAGGCTCCGGAGATCCCGATCCTCCAACCTTCGTGGCCCGCCCATTCAGAAATTTTCGCTCAACTGGTCGAAAAACTCACACGCCGTTCCAAGCGCGTTCTGAGGTTCGCCCCCGACCATGCCAGATGCGCCGGAGCTTATCGAATAGGGGGTTCGCATGAGCGCACAGCGGGCGTACACGACGTCCACGCTGAACGGTCTGGATGGCGAGCGTGTCAGTCGATCGAACAACGGGCCGAAAGCCGTCTGGTTCTTCCGAGCCTTGCTGCTCGTTCCGTTCGTCCTGATGGCGCCGGAGGTGATTTCGGCGTTGCGCGGCAGCTCCGATGGAGTGGCCAACATTTCCGCTTCGGTCGCGGACGTTCTCGGGACCTCGACGTTCCTGATCTTCATCCTCATGCTGGCCGTCACGCCCGTGTCCACGATGACCGGCTGGAGGTGGCATACGGTGCTGCGCCGCGATTACGGGATCGCGATGTTTGCGGTGGCCGGAACCGATCTCACGCTCGCGGCGATCACGACCAACGATACGTTTCCGGGCACAGTCCTCACCCACATCGGGGGTCACAGCTTCCTGGTTGCGGGCACGCTGTCAACTCTCCTGTTGATTCCGCTCGTGGTGACGGCCAACCAGCCGGCGCAGCGATGGCTCGGCAGGCACTGGAAGGCGGTTCAGCGATTGACGTATGTCGTCTGGGGCACGATTCTCATCCACCTCTTCCTTCTCTTCGGCTTGAGCACGATCTTCCTCGATGCGGTCGCCGTCAGCCTCCCCCTTGTCCTTCTGCGGCTGCCCGTGGTGCGGCACTGGTGGACAGCAGCAAGGCGGAAGGGTTCGAGTCGGGTGCTGCGGGCGGTCGCGGCGTTTGCCCTGGTCGGGATCTTCGGTCTCGGATTCGTGCCCCTAGTGCAGGAGCTTGCAGTGAAGGGGTCTGCAGCCTTCGTGCAGAAACCAGCCCGTGACTGAGCCTTCCCCCGGCTCACGTCCGAAGTCGCATTACGAGTCGAAGGCCGAGCGGCGACGCGAGGCAAAACGATTGATGGACGCGCTCACGACCGTCTGCGTGGTGCTTGCCATCGCAATCGGTACCAGCCAGCTGGTCAAGGAAGGTTTGCAGGAGTTTCTCAACCGGCCGGCAGGCGTCGGCGCCAGCCCATCCGAAGAAGTGGCCGGCGGGAATCTCGCCGCAACGCCCGCGCCGCCCGGAGTTGCGCAAATCGTCCCACCGCAACCCAGCCCGACTCCGCAGCCAAACCAGCGCCGCCCTTATCCGAGCCAACCGACGGGTACCGCACAGCGCGTTCACACTTCGGATTTCAAACGTGGATCTGACCATGCCCGGCAATACCGTTAGGCGGCGGGTTCTCTCGGCTCTTCTGATCGCGCTCGGCTTCTACGCCTTGAGCGACATCTTGCTCTGGCAGCGGATCTTCGAGGCGCACCAACTCTCGATGTTCGACCCGCAGTATCAGACCGGCCACGTGGCGATCCTGGTCGGAATGATGGGGCTCGGGGCTGTGCTGCTGCTGGATTCAGGTGTTTGGGCGCTCTGGTACGAAGGCGCGCTCTACACGATCGCATTCGGCGGGGGTGAGGACGTCCTCTACTACTGGCTCGACGGAAAGCAGATCCCGGCGGTCCTGCCCTGGCTGGATCGGTCGCATCTGATCTTCGTCCGGCCACTTGCCGGCGATGTCACGAGCCTCGAGCTGCTGGCGTCCGCCACCTTGTGGATTGCCGCGTGGCTCGCATTGCTGGTCGTTTTGCCGAAAATCGGCACCAGCCTTCACGTCCAAGCAGGGGTTGACGCCTAGAACTCTTGCGCCGTCAACTGCTTTGGGCCGACCAGGTGGCAGCGTCGATCTGCTTCCGGCCATCATGGATGAGAACTCGATGAAGGTTGGTGACATCGACGCAGCCCGGATAGGGCTTGGCACGAACCAGCTCACGAAAACTCCGGACAACGTCGCCTTGATCAAGGCAGCGGTCGCTGCCGGGGTGCAGATGATCGACACCGCGCACTCATACACCGGCGGGCAGAGCGAGGAAACGATAGGCGCGGCGCTCTCTCCAACCCCCACAAACTGCATCGTGGCGACGAAGGGCGGGATCGGTGGTCCGGGACGCGGCCGGCCCGAAGTCTTGCGCTCGGAGATCGAAGAGAGCCTTCGCCGGCTGAGAACTGACCGCATCAATCTCTATTACCTCCACCGGGTCGACCCGGAGACTCCGCTCGAGGAGAGCCTCGGCGCGATCAAGGAGTATCAAGACCGAGGCAAGATCCAGCACGTCGGCGTCTCTGAGGTCGGGATCGAACAGATCGAGCGGGCGCGGCGGGTCGTCCCGGTCGTCGCGGTCCAGAACTACTACAACCTATCGGAGCGCAAGTACGAGGCAGTCGTCGACTACTGCGCAGGCGAAGGCATCGTGTTCGTTCCGTTTTTTCCGCTGCGCGCAAGCGGCGGCCGTGCGCTCGATGAGATCGCCGAGAGGCACCGGGCGACGCGGCAGCAGGTCATGCTGGCGTGGCTCCTCCGGCGCTCGCCGGCGATGCTGCCGATCCCGGGCACGCTGTCGCTCGCGCACCTCAAGGACAACCTGGCCGCGCTGAAGATCGAGCTGACCGACGCCGAGTTCGTGGCACTTCGCTAGCGCCCCGAACACCAAACCGGCTAAGGCAGCCGATCAGCCGGCAACCGCTCTGGAGGAGTGGGCGTCCCCACCCGGCGGCTTCGCCGCCGACCTGCCGGACAAGCCGGACCAGGACGCGCTTCCCGCGCCGACTGATTGCCCCGGCGGGTGGGGAGGTGAAGCCCCGCCGACCTCTCCTGGCGACCAGAGTCCCGAATCGACGTGGGTCCTTATGGGGTGCCAGTCCTATGCGGTCCGGACGCAGTTGGCCCATCAGGACGAATGTCCCGTTGCTGCGGGGGTCGATCCTTAATAAGGTCGGGGGAGGAAACTGAAATCGGGTTGGAGGTGATTGCACGCCGGCAAGTGTTGTCGCTTCTGCGGTGGCATGCGATCGGCCCCGCGGAACTGCGTTAGGCGGTGTCCGCCCATCGCGCGGCAGCGACGTACCGGTACACGCGATGCAGCAAGCAAATCCCATGCCTGGAGCCCTTCTCAGGAAAGACATCGCGTACGCCGGCTTCTGGCGGCGCCTGCTCGCTTATCTGATCGACCTCCTCCTGATCTCGGCGGTCGGCGTGACGCTTGGCACCCTCGTGATCACCCTGGCGCCGGACAATCGCCTGGCGCTGGCAAATGTTCCGGCGGTGACCTCCGCGATCGGCTGGGCGTATTACGTCCTTTTTGAGACTTCGCCGGCGCGAGGCACCCTCGGGAAGATCGCTCTGAATCTTTTCGTTGCCGACGTGCATGGCGACCCGATCTCGTATCCGCGGGCAGCGTTTCGCTATTTCTTCAAGGCCTTTTCGACCTTGCTGCTCGGCCTGGGCTGGATCATGGCGGCGTTCACCCCGCGGAAGCAAGCGCTGCACGACCTGATGGCGGGCACGCTGGTACTGCGGCGGGTGACATATCTCGTGATCGGCCAGGAGCCCCCAACCGAGCCTGGTGACTACTGGGACGGAGGCCGTTGGGTGGCTTCGGTGCGGCCCACGGAGAGGTCGTAGTCATGGCCGCCATCGGGCAGGTGAAGCCCGGGACAACGAGAATTCGCACCCCTCTCTTCATTCTCGGGGTGGGGATGGCGCTGCTTGCATTTCTGCTGATGTTGGTGTTCGGCGCGATTTTCGCAAGCCGGTCCCACCCGGCGAGCTCAGTGCGCGTCGTGGTTGCGAGTCAGGACGTCTCGCCGCGCGAACCGATCACGGCAGACATGATCACGTACGGCACAGTCTCATCGGACTCCCTGCCGCCAAAAGCCTTCACACATATGGCCGACCTGACCGGCTACGCAGCGCTGGTCGAAATTGTCAAAGGCCAGGTCATCACATCCAACATCGTCTCCGCAAATCAGGATTTGCTTGCGGGTGCGACCTCCTCGTTTCTGCCGATCCCGGCCGGCTACATCGCGCTCACCCTGCCAACCGGCGAGCAGCAAGGTGTCGCCGGGTATATCGCCCAGGGTGACTACATCAACATCATCGCCTCCGTCAACACGGCGCTGATCACACCCAACAATCCCAAGACTGTGACCCGCACGGTCTTCACGAGCGTCTACGTCATCCGGATCGGTCCTGAGTCGACCGTGCCAAGGCAAGGTGTCGCCCAGGGTCTGGCCAGCAGCCTGACCGTCTTGATGTCGGAGTGCGATGCGCAGTACATGACGTGGCTCATCCTCAACGCCAGCCTCAAGTACGTGCTCCTGTCCTATCACGACTACAAGGCCGCTCCTGAGCCGGCCGACCCAGCTTGCCCGTCGACGGCTGTGCCCGGGATCATCGGCCCCGCACAGATCGACTCCCGTTGGGGATTCACGAGGTAGCGGAGCTCCGATGAGGCCACGCACTCGGGAGATCGGCTGGGGCGCGGGACCATGGCGACCGGTGCTCGCCACAGGCGAGAAGAAACCTTCGGACCAGTCCGGGCAAAAGCGCCCCGGCACCAAAGGGCCCGCTTTCCACGACATGATCTCGCGCCTTGCCGTGCTCGAGAGTGCGCCGGTGTTCTTCACGATGCCGGAATCGGTGCTTCGGGCACTGGCGCGCCGCCTGCGCCGCATCCGCGTTCCAAACGGCGAGGTGGTCGTTTGCCAGGGCGAGCCTGGAGACACGATCTTTTTCATCGAGCAGGGACGCTGCCGCGTGGTCGTGGACAAGCCGCCGGGAGCGGTCACGGTCTCCGTGCTGGCCGAAGGTGATTTTGTCGGCGAAGGAGCGTGTCTGCTGAGCCGGCCCCAGCAGGCGTCCGTCTACGCGCAGTCCGAGTGCACGCTGCTTGCCCTCGACCGGCAGAGCCTGTTCGCGGTGCTCGGCGGCCGGCATCACGCGGTCATCGATGAGCTGCGCCGCCTCGCCGAGCAGCGCTTCTCGCGCTTTGCAGATTCGAGTGTCCAGGCGACGTGGGGAATGCTGCTCAAGGAAGCCACCGTGGTGGGCGTCTACTCGCCCAAGGGTGGATCCGGGGGAACATGCATCTCGCTCAACCTCGTCGGCGCCCTCGCGCAGAGATATCCGGGCGAGGTGCTGTTGCTGGATCTCGACTTTCCGTATTCCCATTCGGCGCTGCTTGCCGGCCTGATGCCGACGAGCTGCCTGGCTCGCACCGGCTCGGTCCCGCAGGACGCTTTCGAGGAGGTTCTGCTCTCCGCCGTGCTCTATCACGTTCGAGGTCCGATGATCCTCCCGGGTGCCCTGCGCCCCGAAGAAGCGGATGAAGTCACGCCCGAGCTGATAACGCGGGCGATCGCGGTGCTGCGGAAGACGTTTCGCTACATCGTCGTCGACCTGGGGGTGACCATCACCGACTCGACCCTTGCTCTTTTCGACCTGACTCAGCACATCGTCGTTGTGGCCGCACCCGAGCTTTCTGCGGTCAAGAGTGCCGCGGATGCGATCGAAATTCTTACCCAGCTCGGGGCGCCGCACGACAGGCTCACTGTGGTCCTCAACAATCGATCGCTCAAGCCGGCCGTGACGCGACAAGCGGTGGAGCGGATGCTCAAGCGCGAAGTCGACGTCGAAGTAGCTTTCGACGGGGCACGGCCTGAGCAGGCGGCGGTCGACGGGGTCATCCTGAGCGTCGCCGACGCACGCAGCGAGGTGACCCGCGGGTGCTTGAGGCTCGCCGGCCTCCTGGAGGCGAAACACGGCCAAGTCGAGCTGCCGGCGAGGAGCCTTGTGGCGGAGCTACATCCAGCGTGAGTCGCGCCTCACCTGTTGCCGCCCTCGACCTGGCCCGACATCGCATGCGGCGCGCGTCGCTGCAACGCAACCTGGAGGCGGTCGTGCTCGGCACCAGGCACAAGCTCTCGATCGATCTAGGCGAGAAAGACGACGACTTCGCGTTGGTCCTCTACCGGATCACAAAACCGCTTGCCTGCGACAGCGTCGAGCTGCGGCGCCTGATGGCGGAGTTTCGCAATTCGGGGATCGCTGACGCGGCAATCGTACGTCTCTCCGCGGATAGCCGCTCTGCGCGGCTTCAGAGTGCCCGAATCCTGGGCGCGTTGCGCATGCCGCAGGCGGTCACGTGGCTCGCGCCGCTTCTGGAGTCGAAGGATCGCGCGGTCGCGGACGCCGCGGCGCGAGCGCTGGGCAGGATTGGCGGAGCCCAGAGTGCACGGGTTTTGCTGATGGCGATTCAGCGAGCCGGTCTGCGCCGAACACTGATCGGTGAACTTGCCCGGGCCGCGCCGGACCTGTTCCTCGAGGTGACCCTGGGCGAGCCGCAGCGACCGGGGCTGAAGCCGGCCGCCGCCCTGGCCGCTGGTCTTCGCCGCCGGCAAACGGCCGTTGGGCCGCTGGTCGCCCTCTTGATGCATGGGACGACACGCGAGCGTGTGACCAGCTGTCGCGCCCTGGGCTGGATTGGCTCCAGCGCAGCCGTCCCAGCCGTCGTCGCCGCTACCGAGGACCCCGAATGGAGGGTCAGGGTTGCGGCCGCGAAGGCGCTGCGCCTGCTCCACTCCGGCCAAGCGAGCTTCGACGGCTGATTCGCGAAGTGAAAGTGATTGAGCTGACGTGGCTCTGAAAGACCGACTCGACGCACGCAGGCGACCGGAAACGGTCGAGACCACGCCGAGCACCGGAGGCTTGAGCGTCATTGCCGGAGCGCTGATCGAGCCGCCGGCCGCGGCCGCGCCCGCTGCGGCCGAGGAAACCGTCCAGAAAACCGGCCGCGTTCCGGCCACCCTGTCGGCAGCCAAGACGGCGATCGATACATTGCTTGTAGAGCGCCACGCGGACGAGATCGATATCACCGACCGTGCCGGTGTCCGCGCCAGCATCGCGCGCCTTACCGACGAGCACATCAAAGCCTCCGGCCTGGTCATCAACCGCCTTGACTACGGCCACCTGGTCGACGCGCTGCTCGACGAAGTGCTCGGCCTCGGGCCGCTGCAACCGCTGCTGGAGGACTCCGGGATCTCGGAGATCATGGTCAACAAGCCGAGCCAGATCTACGTCGAGCGCCACGGGCGGGTCAGCCTGAGCCCGATGATCTTCGAGAGCGACGCCCAGCTTCGCCAGGTGATCGACCGCATTGTCAGCACGGTCGGGCGGCGGGTCGACGAAAGCTCGCCGATGTGCGACGCGCGTCTTCGCGACGGGTCGCGGGTAAACGTGGTGCTGCCGCCACTTGCGATCGACGGTCCGTGCATGACGATCCGAAAGTTCTCGCGCGAAAAGCTGCGTCCGGAGGACCTGCTCGCCACGGGCACCGCCACAGCAGACGTGCTGAAGTACCTGCGCGCCGCGGTGCGCAGCCGGCTCAGCATCCTGGTCTCGGGTGGGACCTCGTCCGGCAAGACGACCCTTCTCAACATCCTGTCGGGTTACATCCCAACCGACGAGCGCATCGTCACGGTCGAAGACTCGGCGGAGCTGCAGCTCCGCCAGGAGCACGTCATTCGGCTCGAGTCTCGGCCGCCCAACGTGGAAGGAACGGGGGCGATCGCCATCCGCGACCTGGTGCGCAACGCCCTGCGGATGCGCCCCGACAGGATCATCGTCGGTGAGTGCCGCGGTGGCGAGGCGCTCGACATGCTCCAGGCGATGAACACCGGGCATGAAGGCTCGATGAGCACGGTTCACGCCAACTCCCCTTACGACGCTTTCGGCCGTCTCGAAACGATGGTGCTGATGGCCGGAGCCGACCTGCCGGCGCGCGCGATCCAGAAACAGATCGCCTCCGCGATCGATCTTGTCGTGCAGGTCGAGCGGGTCCGCGGCGGCCAGCGCAAGATCGTGAGCGTCGTCGAGATCACCGGTCTGACGAATGGCGAGATGCAGTACCAGGAGCTGTTCCAGTTCAAGCAGTCCGGTGTCGATCCCGAGGGCAACGCGATCGGCGTCCATACATCGACCGGGCATCGGTCGATACACATGGACCACTTCGACGAGCGGGGCGAGGCCCTGCAGACATCCATCTTCGAGCCGGCGGTCGCCCTCGTATGAACGCATTGGTGCTAGCCACGATTGCCGCCGCCGGCGTCCTGCTGGCGGGGTTTGCGATCGCACTGCCGGCGAAGCAGACGACTCGCCCCGACAACGCGGCGTGGGCGGGAGGTCCCTCACGCGGGCTCCAGCCTCCGACTGTGCGAGACCGGATCAACAGGCCATTTCAGGCCCTCGTCGATCGGTCTCACCGCAACCGGCGCCTGAACAGCGGGCTGAGTCTCGCCGAGCACCTGGCCCGAGCCGACCTGAAGCTGCGTACGTCCGAGTTCGTGATGATCCAGGTCGGATTCCTGACGGCCGGTGCGCTGCTCGCCTTGTGGCGCTTCGGATTCGCGCCGCAATTTGTCGTCGCGGGCGTCATCGCATACCTCCTGCCGATGCGATACGTGAAATGGCGACAGGGGCGGCGGCTCAAGGCGTTCAACGGCCGGTTGCCCGACATGCTGAGTCTCCTGTCGAACGCCATGAAGGCCGGCCTGTCGCTGCCGCAGGCGCTCGAAGCGGTGGCACAGAACACCTCGCCGCCAATCTCTGACGAGCTGTCACGTGCCCTCCGCGAGATGAAGATCGGCACCGCGACGCCGGCCGCGCTCACCAATGTGGTCCGGCGGGTCGGCAGCGAAGACCTTGACCTGATCGTGACCGCGATCTCGATCCAGTCGACGGCCGGCGGCAACCTGGCCCGGATCCTTGACGGCATCTCGCACACCATCCGTCAGCGAGTCCAGATGAAGTCCCAGATCGCGGCGATGACCGCCCAGATGCGAGCCTCGGGCTGGATCATCACGCTCCTGCCCTTCATCGTGGCGGGGATCCTCGACGTCATAACGCCGAGCTATTTCCGAATCATGTTCACCGATCCGGGCGGACGAGCCCTGCTCGTCGTGGCCGCGATCTCGATCTATATGGGCAACTATTTCGTCCGCCG
The DNA here is from genome assembly GCA_005887735.1 of Chloroflexota bacterium. GTDB lineage: Bacteria > Chloroflexota > Dormibacteria > Dormibacterales > Dormibacteraceae > 40CM-4-65-16. The sequence goes on along the minus strand of VBII01000134.1, from coordinate 4,093 downwards.
GATCACCAATTTCAAGGTCTGACGGTGTCGGTCCTGTACATCGCTTCGCTCCTGGGCGTCGTCGCTGCGATCGGCGCCTTCACCACGGTCTGGAGCCTCACACCAAGGAGCCCGAGCAACGCCGACGTTGTGGAAGGCCGCCTTCGCATCTACGAGGCTGGGCCGCCTGTCTCGCCTACGGAGATCGAGCTGCAGCAGCCGTTCAGCGAACGCATCGTCAAGCCGCTGATAAGGCGAATCGGACGCGTGCTCGAGCAGACCGTGCCGGAGAAGGCGCGTCAGCAGATCCAATTGAGACTGCAGCTCGCAGGCCGCCCGGGCGGTATGTCCGCGGGCGACTTCCTCGCCGTGCGCTATGTGCTGACCGCCGCACTTTGCGCATTTGCGATCTTCATCGGTCTCCTGGCCCAAAACCGCGTTTTGATCGCCCTCGGCGCCGCGATCGGCGCCGCGATCGGCCTGTATGGGCCGATGTTCTGGCTGCGGCGGCGAGTCAACGCCCGCCGCAACGAGATTCAGCTCGACCTGCCGGACGTTCTGGACGTGCTGGTCGTTTGCGTCGAGGCAGGCCTGACCTTTGAGGCTGCGATCGAGCAGGTGGTGGAAAAGTACGAGCACGCGCTGGCCGAGGAGTTCGGCCGGGTGATGCAGGAAGTCAGGCTCGGCAGGCCGCGTCTCGAAGCCCTGAACGACATGGGTCAGCGCACCGGCGTCGACGAGCTCAACAACTTCGTGCAGGCGGTCATTCAATCTGAGCAGCTGGGCTCGGGCGTGAGCCGAATCCTGCGGATCCAGGCTGACGAGATTCGACAGAAACGGATGCTCACCGCCCAGGAGCGTGGCGGCCGGGCCTCGTTGAAGATGCTCATTCCGATGCTCGCATGCATCTTCCCGACCCTCTGGATCATCCTGCTGGGTCCTGCGGCCCTCCTGGCGGTCCACTTTCTGAAGGGCGGCGGTTAACCGGTGCGAGGACAGTCATCGGTCGAGTTCGGAGTGTCGGCAATTGTGCTCCTGCTGCTGGTCTTCGGCCTGATCGACCTGGGTCGAGTGTTTTATTTCGACGTCGCCCTCACGGGTGCGACCCGCGAAGGTGCACGGCAGGCAAGCTGGTTCGACCCGACCAACAGCAGCAATCCGAACCCGAATCTCTACGACTCCGCGATCCAGAACGCCGTCGATTCCATCCTGAAGCACTCCGGGCTGCCCACCTCGACGCTGGGCAACCCAGGCACGAGCTGTCCCAGCCCGGCCGATGGCAACACCGCTTACAACCCTCCGTACAGCGATTCCACGTATCCGAGTGACGTCAACCAGCCCGTGCTCTATATCTGCTATTCGAACTCGCCAGGCCTTGACCTCACATCGGCGCCGACCGACAACAGCCTCAAAGGGACCGACGTCAACGTGATCCTGGTCATGAATTTTGGTTTTGTCTCAGGTTTCCTGCAGGGCGTCCTCGGTAACTCGGTCCACATCGTCGCCAACACGCACATGGCGGTGGGAGGGTACTGAGTTGCCGAAGGCTTCCACGGCTCAGCGCTCGCAGGCCATCGTCGAGTTCGCGATCATCGCGCCTATCCTGCTGCTGCTGCTCTTCGGGGTGGTGGACTTCGGCCGGGTCATCTACGTCTACACCACGTTGAACCAGGCGGTCAACGAGGGGGCGCGCACCGCGATTCGCGATTCGGCCTTGCTGCCGACAAATGCTGACGTCGAGACCGCAGTCAAGCAGCACGCGGTCGACGTTTCGCTGGCCAACCCCTGCCCGAACGGTCCGATCACAAGCGCCACGCCGCCCGCCAACCAGGGATGGATCTACATCACAGAACCCGATGCCGATGCAACGATCGAGTCGCTGTCACCAGCGCTCGAAAACGCACCGGGCGGCCAGATGTGGGGTAACTCGACCGGCACGTGCAGCGCCACCAACCCAGTTCACGACCATGCTCCGATCCAGGTGACGATTCGCTACAACTTCGTTCCCTTCACGCCGTTCATTCAGCAGGTGACCGCCAATCACATCGTGATCAGCGCGGCAGCCACCTACAAGACCGAGTACTGATGTGGCCGCGCATCCATCTCGTGCTCAACGCGGCCAAGCCATCGTGATGATCGGCCTCATCATGGTCGTGCTCTTCGGCTTCATCGGGCTTGCGCTCGACGGAGGGCGCGCCTACCTGGATCGACGCGAGATGCAGGCGGCCGTCGACGCCGCAGCTCTGGCGGCAGCGAACAACTACATGAACACGTCGGACTACGCGCAGGCCGAACAGGCTGCGACCAACCACTACGCGCTGAATGAGCGCCTCTATGTGGCGCCGACATGCACCGGTTATGGCACGGTTTCGGTTTCGTGCATCTTTGGTGACCCTACGAACCAGTCGTTAGCCCTGAGCGCCGCCAGCCATTCGATTGCCGGTGTCACCTTCCGGGCAACCGCAACCCACGTCATTGATGTGACGGTGATGCAGGTGCTTGGGGCGGGACCTACGGTTCTCATCTCCGCCACCGCGACAGCCGTTGCGCGCAGGGCGGGTACCTACGGCGCCGCCATACAGACGCTGAGCGCGGGTAACTGCAACGGAGCGGGCCAGTCCCTGGTGTTCACAGGCACGTCCACCACGACCATCGCGGGCGACATCTGGTCCAACGGCAACATCTCCGACAACGGCTCAGCGAGTGGTTCAGTCACCGGCAACGTCATCGACATCTGTCCCAACCAACCGCCCCTGCCGCTGCCCAACTTCACAGTCAGCGGAAGCCAGGCCAACGGGTTCAATATTCCCGATCCCGGTTACTCGCAGCCGGCTCTGAACGCAACGTCCGTGTCGTGGAGCTCGACCAGTGGCAGCGTCGAGCAGCCCGGTTTATACGCCGCTGATCCCAAGCTCACGGGCAGCGCCGGTTGCTACTTCCTCGCCGGCGGCGTGTACGACTTCTCCGCGGGTTTCAGCGATAACGGCGGTTTCGTGAGCAACGAGCTGCGCCCACCTGATGAGCCGAACATGGCGGCGGCGGGGGTACCCAACACCACGACCACGACCGCCAACATTGCCAGCGGCGGCGTGACCTCGATTTCCGTCAGCGCGCTCAGCGCCGCGATTCCCGGATCCACGAGCATCTCGGTCGGCGGCCAGGCCTTCACCGTCGACAGCGGCGGCGCAAAGGTCCTGGACACCTCGATCAAGCTGGCCAAGAACCAGTCGGCCGGCGCCGCCATCTCCTCCGGCTCTTTAGTGACCATCCGGGCGCTCCCTCAGTTCTGGGACTCAAACGGCGCCGGCTGTGCCGGCTCGTTTTCCGCTGATCCGACTGGTAACGGCACCAACAACCTGAGCGGTACATGGTCGGTCGAGGTGACCGCCGTGAGGTGGTCTCCGAACGGAGTGGCGAGCTGCAGCGGCCCGGCATCACCGACCTGCTACGGCCGCGAGAGCGCGCCCTCGATGTGCAAGACCGTGACCCCGGGGGCCAGCGGGAATATCAAAGTCCTTGTGACCAGCGACCTCGGAGCGCAGTCATTCAACGTCTACCTCGCGCAGAACGCTTCTTGCAGCAGCCTCGCGTACCTCACCAATTTCCAGAACAGCGGCAACTCGAGCGTCACCATCAACAGCAGCTCCTTTCCGCCGGGCTGGCCCACCAACGAGCCGTCGCCGCCGGACGGGGAAGGTCTCCCGATGGCAGCCGGCCTGCCCAACGCCGACCCGGCTCCTGGAACACCTCCGCGCGGCGACCTGGCGAACGAGCGCCACTGCGTGAATCCCGACACGGGTAACAACGTCGCCTGCCCGTCCGCATGGACGCCGGGGGCAGTCATGGTCTTCATCCCGGGCGGCGGAAACAACCAGACCTGCCTCAACCTGCAAGGTGGCGGCGACGTCTACCTGTTCAGCGGATACCAGCTCGGCCGCATTCTCCTCTTCGAGCCAGGGCCCGAACAGCCTGCGCCCGCCAACACGTGCCTCAACAATGTGGCCGGCCACGGGATCACGAGCCTGATCGGGATCTTCTACGTGCCCGCGGCTTCCGTCACGATCATCGGCAGCAGCAGCTTCCTGGCGACGATCGCGGGGGGAATCATCTGCTG
>VBII01000133.1 GCA_005887735.1 Chloroflexota bacterium | reverse complement strand
AGCTGCTCATTGACGCCTTTGCGATCTGTCGCGAGGCTGCGCGCCGAACTATCGGCCTGCGCCATTTCGACGTCCAGCTCGTAGGCGGAATCGTCCTTCACCAGGGAAAGATCGCCGAGATGAAGACCGGTGAGGGCAAGACGCTCGTGGCGAGCCTCGCGCTCTACCTCAACGCTCTCGCCGGCAAAGGCGTCCACCTGGTCACTGTCAACGACTACCTGGCCCGCCGTGACGCAGGTTGGATGGGCCCGATCTATAACCTGCTGGGACTCTCGGTCGGCATCAACGTCGGCACGACGGCCACGTATGTCTACGACCCTGAGTACCTCGACGAGACTCATCCCGACTCACGCCTGCAGCATCTGCGCCCGGTGTCCAAGAAAGAGGCATACGCCGCGGACATCACGTATGCGACCAACTCCGAGCTTGCCTTCGACTACCTCCGCGACAACATGGCCCGCGACCTCTCTCAATGCAGCCAGCGCCATCTGAACTACGCGATCGTCGACGAGGTCGACTCCATTCTCATCGACGAGGCGCGAACGCCGCACATCATCTCCGGCCAGTCGGACGAGTCGACCGACAAGTACTACCAATACGCGCGTTGGGCGGCGCGGCTGACCGAAGGCGAGGACTACGACGTCGACCTGAAGCACAAATCTGCCTCCTTGACCGAGACCGGCATCGCCAAGATGGAGCGCTGGACCGGCATCAAGAACATCTACGACCTCGAGAACGTGATCGAGGCGCACCAGATCAACCAGGCCCTGAAGGCGAAATCGCTGTTCATGCGCGACCGCGACTATCTCGTGAAGGACGCCGAGGTCGTGATCGTCGATGAGTTCACCGGCCGCACCATGCCGGGCCGGCGCTGGTCGGACGGGCTGCACCAGGCGGTCGAGGCCAAGGAAGGCGTCAAGGTGCAGCAAGAGCAAAAGAGTTCCACAAGATCTATGGGCTCGATGTCGTGGTTATCCCGACGCACCACCCGATGGTGCGGAACGACAACGCCGACGTGATCTACAAGACGGAGAGGTCGAAGTTCGAGGCTGTGATCGACGAGATAGTCGAGATGAACAAGCTCGGCCGGCCGGTCCTGGTCGGCACGGTTTCGGTGGAGAAGTCTGAGCGGCTCGCCAAGATGCTCGAGCGCCGCGGCCTGAAGCACAACGTGCTCAACGCCAAACAGCACGAGCGTGAGGCGTCGGTCGTGGCCGAGGCAGGACAGGCGGGCGGGATCACGATCGCCACCAACATGGCCGGTCGTGGGACGGACATCGTGCTGGGTGCCGGTGTCACGGATGTCGGAGGGCTGCACATCATCGGCACGGAGCGCCATGAGAGCCGCCGCATCGACAATCAGCTGCGCGGTCGCGCTGGTCGCCAGGGCGATCCGGGCTCGAGCCGTTTCTTCATCTCGCTCGAAGACGACCTGATGAAAATCTTCGGCCCTGCCGCGGACCGGATAGGCCGCTTGATGGACAGCCTCGAGGTGGAACCGATCGAGCATCCATGGGTCGCCGGCTCGATCGCGAGTGCGCAGAAGAAGGTCGAGGGCATGCACTTCGACTCCCGCAAGCACGTCGTCGAGTACGACGACGTGATGAACAAGCAGCGCCAGATCGTCTACGAGGAGAGGCGGAAGGTCCTCGAGGGCGCCGACACCCGAGACAACATCCTTGGCTATGTCCGCGAGCTGATCACGAAGGGCGTCGATCAGCACTGCCAGAGCCGGCATTACGAAAACTGGGATCTCGAGGGCCTGGTCAAGTACCTGTCCACCTACCTGCCGATCGCGCCCGGCTCCGAGATTCCTGATGAGGCGCTGCACAAGGGCCCCGAGGGCCTGGTCGAGCACCTTTACGCGTCCGCCGAGGAGGCTTACGACCGAAAGGTGCAAGAGATGGGCGCCGAGCTGATGCCGGTCGTCGAGCGGAGCGTGATGCTGCAGACGATCGACTGGCAGTGGATGGAGTATCTGACGCAGATGGAGCAATTCCGCGAGGGCATCGCGCTGCGCGCGTATGGCCAGCGCGACCCGTTGGTCGAGTACAAGAACGAAGCGTTCGAGATGTTCAACGAGCTGCGCGAGCGCATCCAGGGCTCGATCGTGTCTCTGATCTACCGGGTGGCGCCGGCTCCGCCGCCGCCGCCAACTCCGATCGTGCGCCAGATGACGGAAAGCGGTCCGGCCGAGCCGGACGGCGCCAATGGGGCCGGCCGCAGGGCCGCACCCCAGCAACGGCGAGCAACGGCGGTCGGAGCGGCCGTCGGCTCAGGCACCGCGGACGCCGCCGGAGGCGCACAACATAAAATCGGCCGCAATGATCCGTGTTGGTGCGGGTCGGGCAAGAAGTACAAGCGCTGCCACGGCAGGTAAAGTCGAGCCCGCCACGGCTGCCGTAATGGAGATTTGATGGACGCTGAACTGAATCCGAAGGAGCTTTTGAACCGAATCCTCCAGCTCAAGGAGCACCTTTGACCTGCCCGCGAAAGGGAAAAAGGCTGACGAGCTAGACGCACAGCTGATCCAGCCTGGGGTCTGGGATGATCCGAAGCACGCGGGCCAGATGGCGCGCGAGGCCGCGGAGAACCGCGAGCAGATCGCGACGTGGGACCGCCTTGAGAGGCGCGCCCGGGACGTCCTGGAGCTGGAGCAGCTGGGCGAGGACGATCCCGAGCTGGAGAAGCAGGTGGCCGAAGAGCAGGCCGCCGTGGAAAAGGAACTTCGGTCCCACGAGCTCGATCTGTTGTTCACCGATACGTACGCGAACCACAACGCCGTCGTCACGATCTCGGTCGGCCAGGGCGGGGTGGAGGCCCAAGACTGGGTCGAGATGCTCCTGCGCATGTACCTCAAGTGGGCCGAGCGCCGGGGTTTCGAGGCAGGGTTGAAGAGCGTCACTTTCATCGTGCGCGGGCCGCGGGCGTACGGCCTCCTGCGCTCAGAGCACGGAGTCCACCGCCTGGTCAGGATCTCACCGTTCGACCAGAATCACCGACGGCACACCTCTTTCGCCCTGGTCGAGGTCATGCCCGAGCTCGAGAGCACCGACGAGGCCGCGGTCGTCATCAACGCGCAGGACCTGCGTATCGACACCTACCGGTCGACCGGCGCGGGCGGTCAGCACGTCAACAAGACCGATTCCGCCGTGCGGATCACGCACCTTCCGACCGGGATCGTGGTTACGTGCCAGAACGAGCGGTCGCAGATGAAGAACCGCGAGATGGCCATGAAAGTGCTCAAGGCGCGGTTGTTCCAGCGCCAGCAGCAAGAAGCCGCCGAGCACCTGGACCAGATTCGCGGCCAGGTCATGCCGGCCGAGTTCGGGTCGCAGATCCGGAATTACGTCCTGCAGCCGTACACCCTGGTCAAGGACGTGCGGACAGGCCTCGAGGTCGGAAACGCCCAGGCAGTGCTCGACGGCGAGATCGATCCCTTCATCGAGAGCTGGCTGCGCTGGCGCCTGGGCAAAAACGGATCGAGTCCGCAAGGCCAGTAACCCCCGGTCGTTAAACCAGTGTTTGACACTCGGGGAAGGGATTGGACGGATCGGTGCGCTGCGTTATACTGCCCGCGACCTAGCCACGCGCGCCCGCGGGCACGCAACGACAAAGCAAGAGACGCACCTAATGGTTCTAACACCGGATTTTGCAACTCGGCCGGTTATCAGCTTCCAGCACGTCTTCAAGACGTACCCGACTGGAACTGAAGCTCTTCGGGACGTCAACCTCGAGGTCCCCGAGGGCGATTTCCTGTTCCTCGTCGGTCCATCAGGGGCCGGCAAGTCCACCCTGGTGCGCCTGCTGATCCGCGAGGAGAAGCCAAGCAAAGGCAAGATCTTCGTCGACGGCATCGAGCTAGGCCGGATGAAGAGGCGCCGGCTGCCCCACTACCGCCGCAAGGTCGGTCTCGTGTTCCAGGACTTCAAGCTCCTGCCCAACCTGACGGTTTACGAGAACGTCGCCTTTGCGATGCGGGTGCTGGGTGATCCCGACCACGAGATCCAGGCGCGGGTCGCCGAGGCGCTAGACACGGTCAGCCTGTCGGGCAAGGAGCACACGTACCCGGCGAATCTCTCGGGTGGTGAGCAGCAGCGTGTCGCGATCGCGCGGGCGCTGGCCCATGCACCGCGCTTCATCATCGCCGACGAGCCGACCGGAAACCTCGATCCGGCGACCGCTTGGGAGATCATGCAGCTCTTTCTTCGGATCAACGCCCGCGGAGCCACCGTCGTGATGGCGACGCACAACCGCGAGATCGTCGACCTCCTCCGCCGCCGAGTCATCGCCATCGACGCAGGACAGATCGCGAGAGACGACCGTTCAGGCAGATATCACGAAGATGTTGCGAAACCTCAAGTTCGCGTTCAATAGCGCCTGGCAGAGCTTCTGGCGGAACCTGGCCGTCAGCCTGGCGGCGGTTCTGTCGATCACGCTCATCCTCATCCTGGCCGGGATCAATCTGCTCGTCGGGCACGCGTTCTCGCAGGTGCTCGATGGTTTCCGAGACAAGGTCAGCGAGATCTCGATCAACGTGTCCGACGACACCCCCCTGCCCAATGTCTACGACTTCCAGCAGCAGCTTGCCGCCGACCCGCGCGTCACGAGCGTGAAGTTCGTGACCAAAGACGAGGCCCTGACCCAGTTCAAGTCGGATCCGCAGAACGGCGTCCTGGCTCAGCAGATCGATGGCAACCCGCTGGACGCGAAGCTCGACGTGCACGTCAAGAACCTGGGCGACGTCGCCGCGATCGACGCCAAGGCGCGGCAGTGGTCAGGCGTCGACCCGACGGACCCGACGAACTACCAGGGGGATTTCGTCAACCGCATGCTTCAGCTCTCCCAGTGGTTGGGACTCGCCGGCGCCGCGCTGCTCGTCATTCTGCTCATCGTCTCGGTGGTGATCGTCATGAACACCATTCGCACGGCTGTGTATCACCGCCGCAAGGAGATTGAGGTGATGAAGCTGGTGGGCGCGACCGAATGGTTCGTGCGCGGCCCGTTTGTCATCGAGGGAATCATGACCGGCCTCGTTGCGGCGGCCATCGCGCTCGCCCTACTGGTGATCTCCTATGAACCGGTCGTCGCTCGGTTCAAATCAGACGTCGGTTTCATCCCGCTCTCTTACGACCCGGCATTCATCTCGAGCCTGGCCACCGACCTGCTTCTCGCCGGAGCCTTGCTCGGCGCCCTCGGGAGCTACATCGGTGTGCGCCGGTACGTGAGGATCTGAGCTTGAAAGCCCGCATCCTCCTTGCCGCCCTTCTTGCCAGCTTCGCATCGCTGCCGCAGTCGGTCCAGACCGTCTCCGCCGTCTACTGCTACTCGGGCGATCCGCCGGCTGTGTACCAGGCGTGTCTCGCCTACAACAGCGGCATCGGGCAGCAGGTCAACAATGAAAACCAGCTCAACAGCCTCATCGCGCAGTACAACAACGCGGCAGCCCAGATCAATGCGCTCGACGCGCTGATCGCGAGCTTGACCAACCAGATCGCAGCCCAGCGTGCACTTATCGCCCAGACCCAGGCGGCGATCGACGACCTGAACATGAAGATCAGGTTCGGTGAGGCGGCTCAGATCCGGCTCGAGGCTCACCTCAGCGTGCGGGAAGAGCTGCTGAATCAGCGCCTGCGCTACATCGATTCCCACGGGAGCGTCAATTACGTTCAGCTGGCGCTTACCTCGAACAACATCAACCAGCTCATGAACCGTATCGTCGGGGCGCAGCAGGTCGCAGCTTCCGACCAGCGGCTGCTTTCCAACCTGGACGACGAGCGCAGGCACGTCGCGATCGCAGCCAACGAGCTGGACCTGAAGCACAGCCAGGTCGTGGTCCTGCTGCAGCAGCAGCAGGCGACAGAGGCAGACCTGGAGAAAAACGTAGCGACGCAGAAGGCCGCGGCCGCAGCCGAGCTGAAGCTGCAAGCTCAGATTGCCGCCGATTACGCGCAGGTTACGAAGGAGCGGGCTGCGATCGACGCCCAGGTCGCGCAGCTATACCTGCAGTACGCCGCACAGGCGGAGAAGGCGGGCGGAGGCAACGGAGTCTTCGAGTGGCCCGTGCCGGCGTGCGGATATTCCTGCATCAGCCAGGGCTTCGGATGCTCGAGCTTCTACCTCGAGGTCTATGACCCGAGCTGTCCCTACCCACACAAGATCCACACCGGCGTCGACATCGCCGGGCCATACGGGACCCCGATCGTCGCCGCCGACACGGGTATCGCATATCTCTATCCGGGGAGCGTCGGTTACGGCAACCTGCTCGTGATCATCCACGGCAACGGCTACTCGACGTACTACGGACACCTGGCAGGCTACGCGCCTGGGCTCTCGACCGGGCAGGTCGTCCCGCGCGGCACGACTGTCGCTTTCGAGGGGTCAACGGGGTGGTCGACCGGGCCGCACCTGCATTTCGAGATCCGGGTCAACGGCGTCTACAAGAACCCGTGCATCTGGCTCGGTTGTTAACCTGACGAAATGAATCGAAGCGTCGCCCTGCGGGGTGGCGCCGTCGCGCTGATCCTGGTGATCGGGTTTGTCGCGGGCATCTATGTTGACCAGGCATATCCCGAGTTTGTCCCGTATTTCGGACACCGAAATGTCTCGAAGGTGGACCTCACCGAAGTCCAGCAGGCGGCGCGCTTGATCCAGGCGGATTACGTGGACACCAACGTCAACACGTCGAAGATGTCGCAGGCCAGCGTCCAGGGCCTGGTCAGCAGCCTCGGCGACCCTTACTCGCTGTACTTCAACCCTGACCAGTACAAGAAGCTCCAGCAGAGCTATCAGGGGCAGTACACCGGGATCGGCATCTACCTGGGCTTCAGCACGACCACTTATCCGACCATCACCGGAACGGTGCCGGGCTCGCCGGCGGCCGAAGCGGGCTTGATGAGGGGCGATCAGATCGTCAAGGTCGGAGACAAGGATCTCAAGGCCATAACTGCCGATCAGGCGACGGCGTTGATCCAGGGACCCGTGGGAACCAAGGTGACTCTTACGATCACGCGGGGCGCGGACACGATGACTTTCACGATCACGCGCGCGCAGATCCAGGTGCCGACGGTGCGCTCCGCGGCGATCGGGAACCGCATCCTTTACGTGCGGATCTATCAGTTCGGATCGGAGACGTCAAAGGAGTTTGCAAAGGCGCTGACAGACGGGCTTTCCGGTTCCAACGGCATGGTGCTGGACCTCCGCAGCGATCCAGGGGGTTTCATCTTGGCCGCGGACGACGTGATCACCCAGTTCGTCACGAGCGGAGAGACCTTCGAGACCCATGGGCGCAACGGCGTTGACCGTCACCAGGTCGGCTCGCAGCACAAAGCGGCAACTGTGCCGCTGGTAGTGCTGGTCGACGCCAACAGCGCATCTGCGGCGGAGATCGTGGCCGGCTCGCTGCAGGTCCACAACCGGGCAAAGCTCGTCGGCACGACGACCTTCGGCAAGGGCTCGGTGCAGGAAGATTTCGTGTTGGCCGACGGATCGGACGTGCACCTCACCGTGGAACGGTGGTTCCTGCCGAACGGGGTGACGATCGACCACAAGGGCCTCACCCCCGATCTGAGTGTGACGCTGGCCCACGCGACGGACGTTTATGACGTGACGCAGCCGTCCCTTGGATACGCCAATGACACCCAGCTCAACGCAGCATTGACTTTGCTGGCGGGTGGGTAGACTGGCTGACGCGATTACGGGCGGTTAGCTCAGCTGGCTAGAGCGCCTCGCTTACACCGAGGAGGTCGTTGGTTCAAGTCCATCACCGCCCACACTGACAGGCGTCGAGCCATAGCCCGCGGCATCGCCGACGGGCTGGCGGCTCAGACGGATCTTCGAGTATCTATGCTCACGGGCTCGGCCGCTGCGGGGACCTGCGACGAGCATTCCGACATCGACCTTCTCAACTATTACGACGAGCTGCCCGATCCCAAGGTCTTCGACGGCATGATGCGCGACCTCGGTGCCAAACCAATGGGTGAGCTGAGTCCCCCGCGACCTGAGGGATTCGCCGCCAACTACCGAGTGGAGGGCATCGAGGTCCAGACAGGAGGCCAGCTGATCGCGGGCCTGGAGCAGCGCCTGAGTCGCATCGAGGCCGGCGACGTGGACTGGATCACGGCCAAGGTCGCGATGGGTCTCCTGGAGGGAATGCCTCTTCACGGCGACGACCTGCTTCGCGACTGGCAGAAGCGCGCCCGTTATCCCGAATTGCTCAGGCAGCGTGAGGTGGAGGCGAACCTCGGTTTCTTCCCGGTGTGGTCTCTCGACGCACATCTCGCCGCGCGGGATGCCGAGCTGTTCCGCCGTCAGATGCTCCTCGACGGGGCGTTCCGGGTGCTCGCGGTGTTGTCTGCGGTCAACCGGCTGTACTTCACGACGTTTCAGTTCAAGCGGGCGCGCGCCCATGCGGAGCGAATGCAGGTGAAACCCGAGCGCCTGGCCGACCGGCTTGATCAGGTCGCCAACGCGGAGCCGTCAGAGGCTGCAGTCCAGCTGAGCAAGCTGGTCGAGGAAACGCGAGCGATTGTCAGGACTGAAATGCCAGACGTTGCGGTCGACGTGGCCTGGCGACCGCTGCCCGACCCCTGAGCCGCGCTACTTCAGACGGCCCACCGCGGTGCGGGCCAGCTGTTCGACGGCGCTCGAGCTCGCGGTCGGGCTGACCGCAATCAGCAAGACGACGTTGGACTTGAAGACGAAGATGACGATGCCGCCTCCGCCGGCGCTGGTGGCGGTGTATTCGAATGCTTTGTCGCCGATGCCCGTCACCGCCTTGGCGTTGGCGATGCCGTACTGGCCGTTGAGCACGGCTGCCAGCTGGTCGGGGGAGATGGAGTCTGCGGTCGTCGAGTCTGGGTACGCCTGGGCGTAGACCAACACGGAGGCCTGACTGTCCTGGCTGCCGTAAATGCACATCCCCGGCACCGATGCCCCGGTTCCGGCCGCGAGGTTCGTCAGGGTGGCGCCGGCGGCGGTTGAGGCCTCGGATGCGGTCACGAGGGAGCAGGCGTCGACCGAGGTGATCTCGGCGGCTTTGGTCGGGATGGGGGAGGACTTAGCCGAGGTGGAGGTCGGGCTCGATCCACACGCCACCGTGAGGGCTGCCGCAACGGCCAGGCCGACGAGGGCGCGGCTGGCCCAGGTCATCGCCTTTGAGGGATTGTTGGAGCGGTCACGATGGGGGGACGTAGTCTCGCAAGGGCGGCATGGGCTGTCAAGCGATAACGAGTCGAATCCAGTCCGCCGATAAAATTACCCGCCGTGCCGAGGTAGCTCAGCTTGGTAGAGCACTTGACTGAAAATTAAGGTGTCGCCGGATCAAATCCGGCTGTCCATAAGGTGACAAGGCCGAGGCGGCCGCCTTGCATTCGCGCGCGTTTTGCGCAAAGAGCGCGTTTCGCGTGGATGGCAAGGGCTCGTTTTGCGCAAAACGTGTTGAATCCATGAGTCCGAACCGCGCCAGGCCGTTTCGGTTCAGCGTTCAAGAGCACCAGGCACATAGCGCCAGGCAGTGGCGCGACAGGGCCCGAGCCATCGAAGCCATGGGCTATTCCGGTCTGTATCTGCCCGACCACTTCGATGAGCAACCGGGGCCGATCGCGGCGCTCATGTCGGCGGCCGATGCTACGAGCAAGCTCCGCGTCGGCTCGCTCGTCTTCGACAACGACTATCGCCATCCCTGGGTGCTCGCGAAGGAGGCAGCAACGCTCGACCTTTTGTCGGACGGCAGGCTGGACCTCGGCCTTGGCGCCGGCTGGCTCGTCGCCGACTACGAGCGGGCGGGTATTCCTTACGACTCTGCCGGTTGTCGGACGGCAGGGTGGACCTGGGCCTTGGCGCCGGCTGGCTGGTCGCCGACTACGAGCGGGCGGGTATTCATTACGACTCTGCCGGCACCCGCATCGAGCGGCTGGAAGAGGCGGTGAAGGTAATGAAGGGCTTTTTCAGCGGCAAGCCATTCACGTTTTCGGGCAAGCACTACTCGATCAAGGACGCGGAGGGATCGCCGTCACCCGTCCAGAAGCCGCATCCGCCGTTCTTGCTGGGCGGCGGCGGGCGACGCATGCTCAGCCTCGCCGCGCGCGAGGCTGAAATCGTGCACCTGAACTACAACCTGAACGAGGGCCGGATCAACCCGAAGCTGGTCCGCACGGGGATGGCCAAAGCGACCGAACAGAAGCTGGGATGGGTCAAAGAGGCAGCGGGTGAGCGGTTTGATTCGATCGAGCTCGGATTCACGGTGTTCTTCGCGAACGTGACCGACGATCGCGAATCGCTGGCGGCGGCGATGGCGCCCTCGATGGGATTCGAGCCGCGAGACGTGGATCGAAGAGGACCTTCGCGCGCGTCGTGAGCGCTTTGGCTTCTCCGACGTGATTCTTCCGGGCAGCTCGGCCGACGAGCTCGCGCCGGTCGTCGAGCGCCTCGCCGGGCAATAAGGCTGATGTAGATTGGTGGCGATGGCCACCGCCGAGCACGTTCAGCTGAAGCGGAAGGTGGAGGGCCGCGCGGGTGAGGTGCTGACGCCTCAGGCGCTCGAATTCGTCGGCCGCCTGCAGCGCGAGTTCGGCAGCCGGAGGCAGGAGCTCCTACGCCTCCGGGACGAGCGGCAGAAAAGGATCGACGCCGGCGAGGTGCCCCAATTTCTGGTTACCACCAGTTCTGTCCGCGACTCCGAGTGGAAGGTTGCGAAGGCGCCCGACGACCTGCAGGTCCGGCGCGTCGAGATCACCGGGCCGACCGACCGCAAGATGCTGATCAATGCTCTCAACTCGGGCGCGCGAGTCTTCATGGCCGATTTCGAGGACGCCAACTCCCCGACGTGGGCGAACCTCGTCGAGGGGCAGGTGAACCTCATCGACGCCATCGAGCGGCGGATCAACTTCACGAGCCCGGAGGGCAAGGAGTACCGGCTGAACGAAAAGGTGGCGACCCTGCTCGTCCGGCCGCGGGGCTGGCATCTCGACGAGTTGCACGTCGAGGTTGACGGCAAGCCGGTCTCGGGCAGCCTTTTCGACTTCGGGCTGTACTTCTTTCATAACGCCCAGCGCCTGCTCAAAAAAGGCAGTGGACCCTACTTCTATCTGCCGAAGCTCGAGAGTCATCTCGAGGCGCGTCTGTGGAACGACGTGTTCAACGTCGCCCAGGACCAGCTTGGCATCCCGCGCGGAACGATCCGCGCGACGGTGCTCATCGAGACGATCCTCGCGGCATTCGAGATGGAAGAGATTCTCTACGAGCTTCGCGATCACTCGAGCGGTTTGAACGCGGGACGTTGGGACTACATCTTCAGCATCATCAAGAAGTTTCGAAACCGGCCGGAGTTCGTGCTTCCTGATCGAGCGCAGGTGACGATGACGGTGCCGTTCATGCGGGCGTACACAGAGCTCTTGGTCAAGACGTGTCACCGGCGCGGCGCGCACGCAATGGGGGGCATGGCGGCGTTCATCCCCTCACGTCGCGACCCGGAGGTCAACCGCGTGGCGCTGACGAAGGTCAAAGAGGACAAGGACCGGGAAGCCAACGATGGCTTCGACGGGACCTGGGTTGCCCATCCAGACCTCGTGCCCACGGCGACCGAGGCATTCGACGTGGTTCTCGGCGATCGGCCGAATCAGCTCGAGCGGCAGCGGCCCGAGGTGTCGGTTACCGCGGCCCAGCTGACCGACGTCAAGGCGACTGGCGGAACGATTACCGAGAACGGGTTGCGGATGAACGTCAGCGTCGGCGTCCAGTACATCGAGTCATGGATGCGGGGGGTCGGCGCCGCGGCGATCAACAACCTGATGGAGTACGTCGCCACGGCGGAGATCTCGCGGTCGCAGGTGTGGCAGTGGGTCAGGCACTCGTCTCGGCTGAGTGAGGGCCCGGCCGTTAATGCCGACCTCGTGCGCGAGATCGCGGACGGCGAGATGTCGACACTGCGCGAGCGATATGGGGAGGAGGTCTGGTCGAAGGGGCGGTTCGACGAAGCTCGCAAGGT
>VBII01000132.1 GCA_005887735.1 Chloroflexota bacterium | reverse complement strand
AGCCAGTTCGGCATCGGCGACCTCGAGCTCTTCATCAAGGAGACGCACAAGTTCGAGTCCCACTACTGCGACAAGCTGATCGGCCCATATCCCGAGCGAGCCGATATCTACCGGGACCGCTCCGCGATCTACTTCGCCGATCAGATATCGGCGCCCGTGATCCTGTTCCAGGGACTCGAGGACAAGGTCGTCCCGCCCAGCCAGGCGGAGACCTTCGTCGAGGTGTGCAAGCAGAAGAAGCTGCCCTATGCCTACGTCGCCTATGAGGGCGAGCAGCACGGTTTCCGGCAGGACAAGAACATCCGCCGGACATTCGAGGGAGAGCTCTACTTCCTCTCCCGGATCTTCGGCTTCGAGACCGCGGACCGGATCGAGCCGGTCGAGATCGAAAACTTCACGCCGCGGAGAGGCGTGCCGGGGACCGTATCTTTTCCGTAGTCGGCGTGGCGGAATGGCAGACGCGCCAGCCTTAGGAGCTGGTGCCCGAAAGGGCGTGAAGGTTCAAATCCTTTCGCCGACACCACCCATTGACGGATCGACCGGAGGGGCTCATATTCAGCCCGCGTCGTTAGCCCCGCTTAAAACTGGGAGTGGAAGCATGCTCAAACGAATCCTTGTCGTGGTGGCCGCGCTGGCGGCAGTCGTGGTACTGGCCACGCCGGCGGCTGCAGCCGGCGCGGGCGCAGTCAGCGTGACTCAAACCTTCCACAACGTCACGCAGACCTTTACCCCGCCTGATCCGATGGCGTCCAACCCCTGCACGGGTGCTCCCGGCATTTTGACCCTGACTTACAACGGCGTCTCCCACATGACTTTCCTGACATCTGGTGTGGGCGCGGGGACGGGCTGGGGAACCTTCACCGCAACCGGTGCCTTCACATTTGTGCAGTCCGACCCTGCAGTCACTTTCACGGGAAGGTTCACAACCTGGGACGGTTTCAGCATGAACCTCAACAACTTCACCTCCACGGGGACATTAAATGGGCGCGGGACGGGGTCCGATGGCTCGTCGCTTACGTTCCATAGCGTCTTCCACATCACGGGGTTGAACACGAACCCTCCCACGATCGTCGTCACTTTCGGCAAGCTGAACTGCGGCTGAGATTTCGGATTGAGGGACGGTCCTTCCGGGGCCGTCCCTCCGTTACTCGGAGCCGATAGGGCCTTGGCTCGCCGCGATTCCAGGCCAGTGGCCTAAAGTTCAAGTTTCGTGGGACAAGAAGCCCCGCCCGAGAATGGATCGCGACCCAAAGGCGAGTCGAACGGGCATCAAAGCGTCGGCGGTTACCGCCTTCTCCGAGAGCTCGACACCGACAGCCTGGGCTCCGTCTATGAGGCGGAACATCCGCGCCTTCACCGCCGCGTCGCCCTGCGCACCATCGGCACCGGTGTCGCGCGCGATGTGAGCTTCTCGCGCCGGTTCCTGCTCGAGCTGCGCTCGTACACGGCGCTCGAGCACGAAGCCATCCCTCGGCTCTACAAGCTGGCCTATGAGGGCGAATCTCCCTACATGGTCACCGAGCTCGTCGCGGGCAGCACCCTCGAGGGCTGGTTCGGAGACGGCCAGCGCTACGAGCCGCTCGGCGTCATCGCCCTGCTGCGGCCCATCGCGAGCGCCCTGGACTACGCGCACTCGCGGGCCACGGTCCACCGCGACGTCAAGCCCGCCAACATCCTGCTCGCGGACGACGGCCGCACGATGCTGACCGGTTTTGGATTGGGCACCGTCGCATCGTTCAACACGGGTCCCGGCGCCAGCGGGGCGGTCGCTCCCGATTACGTAGCGCCGGAACGACTGGTCGGCCGCGAGGTCGACGGACGGGCTGACGTCTACTCTCTCGCCGCGGTCATCTTCGAGGCGACAACCGGCCGGCGCCCGTTCTCCTCCAAGAGCTGGATCGAAACGTTGAGCCGCCGCCTCTACGAGCCTCCGCCCAACGTGCGTGAGGTCGCGGAGGATCTTCCAACGACCTTCGCCGCCATGCTGCAGGAAGCGATGGACCGCGACCCCAACCGGCGGTGCACCGGCTGCTGCCGGTGATGGGGGGAGGCGGCATCGGGTTGAGCGCCGTGGTGGTGTTTGCCGTCGGCGCGGCCGAGCTGGTGTGGCTCTTCGAAGGCTCGGGACTATCGCTGGTGACCCGAGCCGCGCATCGCATTTTTGGAGTGGGCTAGCAAAGCTGACATCGCTCTGGCGGCCGGATTTACTCCGGCCGCGACACACGTGCCCTAAATGTCGCCAGACGCTGTATGCGGAGGACTACTAAGACAGGTCCCAACCGTATACCGGAAAGAGAGCAGGCCCGGCGCCTAGCGCCCGGCCGATGCAATCAGTGAGTCCGCATCCTTATCGCGCTCGGCGCGCAGAGGGAACCATGTGGGTTCCCTCTCATACCGCCCGCCCGTCGACCATCATCACCGAGTTGCAGGTGAAGAGCCGGTCGATGGTGAATCCAGGATTCACGTTCGACGGATCCTGCCCGATGGCCGCCGCGATCTGCTGCACGACCTGCTGCGCCGGCACGTTCATGCCGAACACAGTTCCGCTGGTCGGCATGATGTCGAAGACTCCGTTGTGGGCGACGAGCACGACCGATCCGCTCCAGCCGGCCCCGTCATAGGTCCCGCTTGCGGTGATGATGGCTCCGGCCGCGGAGTTTTCGCTGATTGTCAGCTTGAGGTTCGATACGGAAACACCTGACTGCTGCACTGCAGCGATCAGGTCCTGCGCGCTGTAGCCCCGGTGCACCGCGCCGTTCTGCTCGATGTCGGCGCTGCCGCAGGACTCGAGCGATGCAACCGCCACAAACGGCTCCTCGCCGTTGGTGCCGAGGCCACTCACGCCGTCGACCTGGATCGTGTAGATGCCGGCCGCGGCGTTCTTGATCTCGATCACCGGCAGCTTGCCTGTCTTTTCCAGTTTCTGATTGTCAGGAGTCTTGACCGTGAGCTTCATCGAGCTGCCCGGATAACCGAGGGCCGCCCTCACGAGGTTGCCGCCCGCGTAGCTGTAGGTGAACACCTGATGCTCGCCGTTGTGCAGGGATGCGCCGATGAAGTCCTGCTCCGTGCCAGGCGTGGTGCCGGCCGAGACGGCGTTTGACGCGTCGAGCGAGGGTCCGAACGGGTCGTTGGGGTCCGGCTGGATCGGACCCGCGGCGGAGATGGTGCCGTCTGCGTTGGCGGTCGCCTGCTGGCCGGCGTTGATCGTCACGGAGCCGGACGAGTTGTGCAGGATCACCGTGCCAGCGAAAACCTTGACCGTCATGTTGCCCTTGGCGTCGATCAGCACCTCGAACTTCGTGCCTCGCACGCTGGCCGTCGCCGCCTTGCCATGAACGTCAAAGCTGGCGCCGCTGACGAGGTGCTGGACGTTGGTGAAGATGCGCCCGACCTGCTGCGTCAGCGACACGTCGTGAAGGTTGCCGCTCTTGGTGAAGTGCGCCGAATCGAGCGTGACCGTCGTGCCCTTGGCGAGCCGGGTCAGGGTGCCGTCCGGCAGAGTGATGCCGGCC
>VBII01000130.1:3201-20761 GCA_005887735.1 Chloroflexota bacterium | reverse complement strand
CGAGACCATCCTGGTCTTCGACCTCGGCGGAGGCACGTTCGACGTCTCGGTGCTCGACGTGGGGGACGGCGTCTTCGAGGTCAAATCCACCAACGGAGACACTCACCTCGGCGGTGACGACTACGACCGCCGCATCGTGGACTGGCTCGCCGACGAGTTCAAGAAGCAGAACGGCATCGACCTGAAGACCGACCGCCAGGCTCTGCAGCGCCTCACCGAGGCGGCGGAGCGGGCGAAGATCGAGCTCTCGAGCCGGCTCGAGACCACTGTCAACCTGCCGTTCATTACCGCGGATCAGACCGGTCCCAAGCACCTCGAGATGACGCTCACGCGCGCCAAGTTCGAGTCGCTGACGGCGGACCGCAGATCGACGAGGTCGTGCTGGTCGGAGGCTCCACGCGCATGCCGATCATCCAGCAGCTGGTCAAGAACCTGCTCGGAGGCGAGGAGCCGCACAAGGGCGTCAACCCGGACGAGGTGGTGGCCGTCGGGGCCGCCATCCAGGCCGGAGTGCTCAAGGGCGAGGTCAAGGACATCCTGCTTCTGGACGTCACGCCGCTTTCCCTCGGCGTCGAGACGCTGGGCGGGGTCATGACCAGGCTCATCGACCGCAATACGACAATTCCGACTTCCCGATCGCAGGTCTTCTCCACCGCAGCGGACAGTCAGACGTCGGTGGAGGTCCACGTACTGCAGGGTGAGCGCGAGATGGCCCGCGACAACCGCACGCTGGGCCGGTTCCACCTGGACGGCATTCCGCCCGCGCCCCGGGGCATGCCGCAGATCGAGGTCACATTCGACCTCGACGCCAACGGCATCCTCAACGTCAAGGCGCAGGACAAGGGCACTGGCCGCGAGCAGTCGGTCACGATCACCGCCTCCTCGACCCTGAACAAGGACGAGGTCGACCGGATGGTCAAGGAGGCGGAGGCGCACTCCGCCGAGGACCGGGCCAAGCGCGAAGAGGTCGAGCTCCGCAACCAGGCGGACCACATGATCCACCAGGCCGAGAAGGTGATCAAGGACAACGAGGCCAGGATCCCGGAGGACGTCAAGAGCGAGGTCAACACCAAGCTCGAGGCATTGAAGAGCGCGGCCAAGGGCTCGGACACCAAGGACCTGCAGAGCAAGATGGACGACTTCGACGAGTCGCTGCAGAAGATCGGCCAGCACATCTACCAGGGGGCCGGAGCGGCAGCACCAACGGGGGCGCCGGCCGATGGCAACCCGCCTGGCGAAGAGAAGAAAGAAGGCGACGTCGTCGACGCGGATTACCGCGAAGTCAACTAAATAGAAATGCCGTAAGGGCTCGGACTTGGGTCCGAGCCCTTATTTTTTGCGCGGGTGATCAGCTACATAAGGGCCCGGCGCCGGCTGTGGACCGCGGCCGGCCTGCTGGTCGGGGCGATGCTCACGGGCTGGAACCTGATCGTCGCCGCGCCGCTGTTCGTCAGCGAGTACGCGGTTCGCAACGACTTCCGTCTCGCTTATGCCGCCGCGCTCGTGGGTCTTCGCGACGGTTACGGGCGCCTGTACGACCTTGCGGCTCAGCGGGAGGCGATCCTCAGCCTGGGACCGAAGTTCAACCCGCAGCCTTTCATCTCGCCGCCGCCCCTCGCGTGGCTGGTGACGCCTCTGACGGTCCTGCCGTTTGCGGCAGCTCTGGCGGTCTGGACGCTGCTCTTGATCGCCGCACTGCTGTGGACCTGGTACCTGCTGGCTCCAGGCGACGGGTTGTCCAAAGCGGCCCATCTCCTCTTGTGGATCGGCGTCTTTCCAGTCGCGTTCGGTGTGATGGTCGGGCAGCCGGGCGCCCTGGTGGCGGCCGCGGTGACCACAGCGTGGTGGCTCATCCGCGCCGACAAGCCGATGCTGGCAGGGCTGGCGTTGAGCCTGCTCGTCCTGAAGCCGCAGCTGGCGCTGTTGGTGCCGGTCGCCCTGCTGGCCGCGGGTTACCGGAAAACGTTTGCGTCCTGGCTCGTCGCATCGCTCGCGATCGGCTTGGTCGCCGTGGCGCTGCTCGGAGTCGACGGTGTGGCGCGCTACCGCGATGTCCTCGCCCAGACGCAGACGGCCGCGTGGGACATCACACGCCGCTATTCCATCTCCGGTCCGCTCGGCCTCGGATGGTCATTGCGTGCGGCTGAAGTGGCTGTCCTGGTCTTGACGATCGTCGCAGCGTGGCGGCAGCGTGCCAGCCCGGAGCTCGTCATCGCCGCAGGCGTCGTCGGCTCGCTCCTGTTCACCCCGTACCTGGGCTTCCAGGACTTCCTGATGCTGTTCGTGGCCGGGTGGCTCGTGATCCGGGCGCGCCCGTCAGCCCTGCAGGTCGGCGTACTGGTCGCCGGCTACGCGCTGCTGGAGCTTGCGCTTGTGGTACTCGCGATCCCCTTACTGCTGGCGGAGCTCGTCTTGCTGGGTTCACTCCTCTTGTCATTCCGCACGTCCGGCGTCAGAGATGCGCTTCCGGAACCGTCGATGCGCGCGCCCGGCGTCAGGCGTGCGTAATCTGGAAGCCCAGCTGGAGCCGACGGTGGGATTCGAACCCACGACCTGCCACTTACGAGGCGGCTGCTCTGCCAGCTGAGCTACGTCGGCAATTTCATCACTGAAATTTGGCGATGCTGCGAGGCCCTAGGCTAACATCGACTGGGGATGCGAACGCTCGACGTGGAACGACTCGCGGCCGGCGATTACGCCGTGATCAAGCCCCTTCTCGTCGAGCTTCACCTTAGCGAGCAAACCCATTACGAGGACCATCCGCAGCTGCCGCGCGAGGAGATCGAGCGGCACCTCACCCAGGTCCCATCGGCCTTTCGCGGCGAGAACGTCATCTACGCCGTACGCGATGAGGTGGGACGGGTGGTCGGCTTCTGCTGGATCGTGCTCTACGACCCAGGAACCGGGCTCGAAGGCGAGGTCGCCGAGCTGTACGTGGCTGAAGGACACCGCGGCAGGGGCATTGGGGAGATGCTCGTGCGTCAGGCGGTGAGGCTTTTCGCCGAGCATCGGGTCACCCTCGCGTATGTGTGGACGCGGCCGGACAACGACGCGGCGGTCAAGCTCTACAGGTCGGTGGGCTTCGAGCCGAACCGCCAGCTCGTCATGACCTGGTACCCGACCGAGCCCAACTCGTAGTCCAGGCCGACCGTACGGCGACACCTACTATCAACTGATGCGTCCCATCGTGGCCGTCGCGGCCGGACTTGTCGTGACCGCGCTGGTCTCCGCCGCGGTCACGCTGGCCGTCATTCGCTTCCAGGCGCGGACCAATCCGCAGGAAGTCAACCTGCGCAACGGCGTGACCCTCACGCAGGATTCCGCCATCGTGCAGGCCGCCGCCAAGGGCCGGCCCGCCGTGGTCAGCATCATCACTCAACGCCAGCCGACGATCGTCCGCGGATCGGGTTACTTCGCGACCACCGATGGCTACATCGTCACGAATGTCAACGTGATCGCGGACGCGAGCGGAATGACTGTCCTGGTGCCGGGTGACTCCAAGGCGCATGACGCCCGGCTGGTCGATTACGACTGTCAGACCGGTGTGGCCGTGATCAAGGTCGATCAGGTCAGTGGGCTGCCGACCCTGGGGTTGGCCGACCCCACCGCACTGGCGCAGGGCCAGGTCATTGTCGCGGTCGGCGGTCCGGCAGAAGGCGGCGCGGTCGCTCCCGGATACGTCAGCGCGCTCCACCGTGTGGCTGCGGCCAAGGACCCTCTGAGCGCCGGCCGCTTGATTCAGTTCAGCGACACGATCCAGACCAACGTCGCCATCGGCGATGGAACGTCAGGAGGACCGCTGCTCAACGTCCAGAGCCAGGTCGTGGGGATCGCGATGGCGTCGCCGGCGACGCTGGCCGGGTTCGGCCTCAACGTAGCGGACGTGCAGGACGACATCCAGCAGATCCTTACGACCGGCAAGGTCGTCGTCTCTTCGATTGGCGCGACCACAACCGATGTCACGCCAGACGGCGCGGTGCTCAACGGCCTGCCCGAGGGGAGCCAGGTGGTCACGGTCGTCCCGGGTGGAGCCGCCGCGACCGGCGGCCTTCGAACGGGCGATGTCATCACGCAGCTCGACGACGTCCGCATCGATGCCGCGCACCCGCTCTCGCAGTTGCTCCGCTCGCGATTCCACCCCAACCAGCGGGTCACGGTCACATACTCGCGCGGCGGGAGCTCGACGCAGGCGGAGCTGAAGCTGACCGCGCAGCATCCCAGCTGCTGATGACTGCAGTCATGTCAGGCGGCGTGCGCGAAGCGATCAACGACGCCCTGCTGAAAGCTGTGCGCGAGATCGGCGTCGACGGCGAGATCCCCGACCTCGAGCTGGGAAGGGCGAAGGTGCTCGAGCACGGCGACTACGCAAGCTCCGCGGGCCTGAAGCTTGCGCGCGTGCTGCGGCAGGATCCAAAAGCGGTCGCCTCGCGGCTGGCCGAGTCGATCCGCGTTGCCGACGACGCCGCCCGGGCGGAGGCTGCCGGCGGTTACGTCAACTTCCGCCTCACCGATGGCTGGCTGAGAGGATTGGTGGCGCGCATCGCACCTGGCTATGGGGCTGGCGACGTCGGCCACGGCGAGCGGCTTCAGGTCGAATTCGCAAGCATCAATCCCACCGGGCCGCTGCACATCGGTCATGGCCGCGGCACGATCCTGGGCGACTCCATCTCTCGCCTGCTGGAGTTCACGGGGCATGCGGTCCAGCGCGAGTACTACGTGAACTCGGACAACACGCAGACGAGAAAGTTCGGAGCGTCCGTCTACGCCAGGCTGCATGGCGAGGAGCCGCCCGAGGGCGGTTACACAGGCGATTACGTGACCGAGCTGGCCGATATGGCGCGCCACGACCTGCCCGACATCGAGAACCTGCCCGAAGAGGAGGCCGAACCCAGGCTGCGGATGTTCGCCCTGGCCAAGATGGTCGAGCGGATCAAGGCGACCGTGGCACGCATCGGGGTCAACTACGACGAGTGGTTCTGGGAAAACCGACTGTGGGAATCAGGGCTTCCGCAAAAGGCGATCGAGCGTCTGCGCGCGGCGGGCTACCTGAAAGAAAAGGACGGGGCGCTCTGGTTTGGCGACCCCGCGGACCAGGAAGAGGAAGACCGGGTCGTCATTCGGTCCAACGGGCAGCCGACTTACTTCGCCTCAGACCTCGGCTATCTGCTCAGCCGTTTCGAGCAGCGTGGCTACGAGCGGGTCATCGAGGTGTGGGGGGCGGACCACCACGGATACGTCCCGAGGATGAAGTCCGCCGCCGGCGCCCTTGGCTTCGACCCGGAGAAGCTCGTGATCATCCTTCACCAGATGGTCAACCTGAAAGAAGGGAAGATGTCAAAGCGCGCCGGACGCTTCGTCACCCTCGACGAGCTGGTGGATCGAGTTGGTTCCGACGCTGTCCGATACTTCTACCTCTTGCGCTCGCCGGACACGATGATCGAGTTCGACCTCGAGCTGGCCATCACGCAGGGAAATGAGAACCCGGTCTATTACGCGCAGTACGCGCACGCACGGCTGGTCAACGTCGAGGCAGCCGCGGGTGAGCGCCACCCGCAGCTGCCGGAGAAGGCTGATGTCTCGCTTCTGGTCCATCCCTGGGAGCTCGACGTGGCGCGGGAGCTGGCCTTCTGGCCGGACGTGGTCACGGACGCGACGGCGCTGCTCGAGCCGCACCGCATTCCTTATTACGTGCACGACCTGGCGACGTCCGTGCACCGCTTCTATCATGCGGGCAACGCGCAGAGCGAGTACCGAGTGGTGGTCGACGATCCCGAATTAACAAGGGCGAGGCTGGAGCTGTGCCGGGCCGCGCGTCAGACTTTGAGGACCGCGCTGGACCTGATGGGAGTCAGCGCTCCGGAACGCATGTAAGGACTCGAGGAGAAAGCAATTGGACGTCACCTGGTTGGGACACGGCTGCTTCCGGCTTCGCGGCCGTGGCGCGGCAGTGGTCACCGACCCGTATCCGCCCGCGATCGGCCTGAAGCTTTCGCGGATGGACGCGGAGGTCGTGACGATCAGCCATGAGCACGACAACCACAACTACACGCAGGTCGTTCGCGACGGAGCCTACGAGATCCGAGGTCCAGGCGAGTACGAGGTAGCCGGCGTCAGCGTGATCGGCGTGCCGACGTATCACGACGCGGAGAAAGGCGCCAAGCATGGGCGCAACACCGTCTACCTGATCGAGATCGACGACGTCAGGATCTGCCACCTCGGCGACCTGGGGCACAAGCTGGACGACGCCGAAGCCGAGGCTGTCGCATCGCCGGACGTCCTGCTGGTGCCCGTCGGAGGTCGGTCCGCGATGAACGCGGCTCAGGCCGCGGAGGTGGTCCGGCAGCTGGAGCCTCGATATGTGGTGCCGATGCACTACTCCATACCGGGCCTGAAGCTGGAGCTCGACCCGATCGACCGGTTCCTGAAGGAGATGGGAGTGACCGCGTCGGAGCCCCAACCCAAGCTGGCGGTGCAGAAATCGTCCGTCACGGAGTACGAGACAAAGGTGGTCGTCTTGGAACCAAAGGCTGAAGTAAAGGTTTAGTCACCCCCGCGCTCCGGTAAAATCTGAAAAACCGCCAGGAGGGTCGTCTATGTCGAAGTACGTTTTCGTGACCGGCGGTGTCGTCTCCTCGCTCGGCAAGGGCATAACCGCGGCGTCGATCGGGAACATCCTGAAGGCCCGCCACCTCACCGTCTCCCTCCAGAAGCTGGATCCGTACCTGAATGTCGATCCAGGCACGATGAGCCCTTACCAGCACGGCGAGGTGTTCGTCACCGACGACGGCGCGGAAACCGACCTCGACCTCGGCCACTACGAGCGCTTCGTGGACGAGAACCTGACCGTCGCCTCCAACGTCACGACCGGGAAGATCTACCAGGACGTGATCGCGCGAGAGCGCCGCGGTGACTACCTTGGTGCCACCGTCCAGGTCATCCCGCACGTCACCAACGTGATCAAGGAAAAGATCCTCCGCGCCGCCAAGGACCCGCAGGCCGACGTCGTCGTGGTCGAGGTGGGCGGGACCGTGGGCGACATCGAAAGCCTTCCGTTCCTCGAGGCGATCCGGCAGCTGAAAAACGACCTCGGCCGGCAAAACGTCTTTTACGTGCACTGCTCGCTCGTGCCTGTGGTTCGGGGGCAGGAGATGAAGACGAAGCCGACGCAGCACTCGGTCCAGGCGCTGCGCGCGATCGGTATCCAGCCCGACGCCATCATCTGCCGCTCGGAGTTGCCGATCGACAACGACCTCAAAGAGAAGATCGCGCTCTTCACGGACGTGCCGCGCGAAGCAGTCGTGTCCGTACCGGACGTGCAGTCGATCTACGAGGTGCCTCTGATGATCGAGGCCTCCGGGCTCGGCAAGGTGATGGCAAAGCACTTCGAGCTCGACGCGTCGGCGCATGTGCCGGAGCTCCAGCCCTGGATCCAGCTCGTCGATCGGGTCAAGCATCCGCGGGCATCGGTTCCTATTGCCATCGTCGGCAAGTACATCCAGCTGCCTGACGCGTATCTGAGCGTTATCGAGTCATTGCGCCACGCCGGGATCCACCACGGGCTGGCGATCGACATCCATTGGGTCTCCTCGGAAAAGCTCGACGCCGGCGACCTGTCGCCGCTGATCGGAGTTGCCGGCATCGTCGTGCCCGGTGGGTTCGGCTATCGCGGCATCGAGGGCAAGGTCATCGCATCGAGGTACGCGCGGCACAACCGGATCCCCTACCTGGGGCTGTGCCTGGGCATGCAATGCGCGGTGATCGACTTCGCGCGGGAGAAGCTGGATGCGCCTGACGCCAACTCGACGGAGTTTGCCGCCTTCACATCGACTCCGGTGATCGACCTGATGCCGGAACAGCGAAACGTCGACCAGATGGGCGGCTCCATGCGCCTCGGTCTTTACCCGTGCAAGCTGACCCCCGGGTCGCTGGCGCATAAGGCGTATGGGGAGGAGGTCGTCTACGAACGGCACCGTCACCGTTTCGAGTTCAACAACGAATACCGTGAGGTGATGAACGAGGCGGGCATGAACTTCAGCGGGCTCTCCCCGAACGGCCGCCTGGTGGAGATCATCGAGCTGGCGGACCACCCGTGGTTCGTCGCCAGCCAGTTCCACCCCGAGTTTCGTTCGCGTCCGAACCGCGCGCACCCGCTGTTCCGCGATTTCGTCCGGGCAGCGTTCCTCCAGAGCGGGATCGACCAGATGGAGCTTCGTCCCGCCGAGCTGCTCGAAGAACCAGAGAACAACTAAGGGCCATGGAGCAGCAGAGAAGCGGGATTCCCTCTTTCGAGGCGCGCGGCGAGCTTTCGCTCGAGCTGGTTCATGTCACCGAGGCCGCGGCGCTGGCCTGCGCGCCGTTCCTCGGCAAAGGCGACGCAGACCGGGTGAGCCAGGTGGCCGGCACCGCGATGCGGAATGCGCTCGAGGGCTCGGTTCTGACGGGCACGGTGGTGCTGAGTCCACGCCATCAGACCCACCTCCCGCACGGCCTGGTGATCGCGGGAGGGGATAGGAAGGTCGAGCTCGGCGCCTACGCCGTCGAGGGCGCGAGCCAGGTGGCGCGCGGTCACATCAACTCCGTGTCCACGGTGGTCGCGGTCGAGCTGGGAGGCTTTGCCCGGCTGCCGGCGATCGCGCAGGTCGAGAAGTTCGTGGCCGGCCCCGGGGCGCGGGGCGCCATCGACCTGGACGACTCGATCGCGGACAACCTTCGGCGGATCGCCTTCGCCCACAACGTGCGGCTGCAGGACCTGACCGTCGCGATCCTCGAGCGCCCCCGGCACCAGGACCTGATCGCCGAGGTCGCCGCCACCGGCGCCCGCATTCGCACCCTGGAGGAGGGCGACTTCGCAAGCTCGGTCATGGCGGCCCTGCCCGGGACAGGGATCGACGCCGCGATCGGGATCGGCGATCTTCACGCGACACTCATCGCAGCCTGCGCCGTACGCTGCCTGGGCGGGGAGTTCCTGGCCCGGCTGCTGCCTCGCAACGATGAGGAGAAGGACCTTCTCGGCGAGTCCGTGGCGCGGGTCTTCAGCGTCGCCGAGCTGGCCCCTGCCGCCGACATCGCGGTGGCCATCACCGGTGTGACTGGCGGCCCGCTCCTTCCGGGCGTGTCTTTCGAGAGCGGCTATGCAGAGACGGCGTCATTGGCGCTGTCGAGCCGCCACGCCACGGTCCGCCGCCTGACGACAAGACACCACCGGGCATAGGACTGTCTTCCCCGCTTGCGGGGACGTACCCGGCGCAGCCGGGGGACGGGGCGGATCCGGATTAGCTCTACCGTGGGAGGGGTATTAAAGACGTGGTAATCCCTTGAGCCAGAACGATCCATACATGCCGCCCCAGAGCGGCCAGTACATCCCCCCGCCGCCTCCATACACAGGCCAGTCGGACATCCCGCCTGAGTCGCCGCATCACTACTCTCCCGCGCCCGGGCAGAACAGCCGCGGCGCGCTCGGATGGCTGGGCTCGGCGGCGCTCGCCGTGTGGGCGGTGGTCAAGTACGGCCTCATCTTCCTGGTCAAGATTCCCGCCCTGGCGACGCTCTTCTCCGCTCTCGTGAGCTTCGGGGCGTACGCGTGGCTGCGGGGTCCGGAGTTCGCGGCCGGCCTCATCGTGATGCTCTTCGTCCACGAGATGGGACATGTGGTGGAGATTCGGCGGCAGGGCATGCGTGCCACGGCGCCTGTTTTCGTACCCTTCCTGGGCGCCGCGATCTTCCAGCGCGAGCACCCGACCACGGCTCTGAAGCAGGCCGAGATCGGTATCGCCGGGCCCATCGCGGGGACGGTTGGCGCCACGGCGGCCTTCCTGCTCTACACGTCGACCGGCAACCAGGCCTTCCTGCTCGCCGCCGCGATCGGCTTCTTCCTGAACCTGCTGAACATGATTCCGGTTTGGCAGCTGGACGGGGCCTGGATCCTCGCGCCCGTCTCGCCCTGGTTCCAGGTCGTTGGGCTCGGGATGGTCGCCGTAAGCGTCCTGGTGTTCCACTTCGCGAGCTTCCTGCTCATCCTCATCGCGGTGCTTGGGATCGGGACCATGCGTGCCGGTTTCCGCAACGCGAAGAACCCCTACTACACGTCGGTCCCGGTCAATGCGCGTCTGGCGCTTGGAGCGGCCTGGCTGGGTCTTGTCCTTTACCTCGGGGTGATGAGCCTCCAGGTCGAGGGTTTGTTCGTCTCGTTGTCTCGGTAAACTACGTTTCCCTGGAGAACCCATGAAAGCACAGATTCATCCCACCTTCTACGAAGACGCGGTCGTCACCTGCGCGTGCGGGAACACCTGGACGACAGGCTCCACGCGCAAGGAGCTGAAGACCGAGATCTGCTCCGTCTGCCACCCGTTCTTCACGGGCACGCAGCGGATTGTGGACACCGGCGGGCAGGTCGAGCGGTTCCGGAAGCGGGCTGCTAAGACCCGGGCGTAGATGCCGGTCCCTGAACGGACCGGGTCGGAAAGCGTAGCCGCGACTCCCCACCCGGCGGCTTCGCCGCCGACCTCCCCAGCAAGTGGGGAGGTGAAGACTCTCCACCCGGCAAGAGCGGAGGTCAAGTCACCACCGTTTTTCTATGGCGGCCAGGCCGTCATCGAAGGCGTGATGATGCGCGGCAAGAGCCACTACGCGGTCGCGGTGCGGCTGCCCACCACCAAAGAGATCGTCGTGGATCGGGGCGAGCTGAAGGCGCCGATCTACACGAACCCGATCTGGAAGCTGCCATTCGTTCGCGGGCTGGCGCTGATCGGCGAGCAGCTTCATCTCGGCATGAAGTCGCTGATCTGGTCCGCCAACATGAACGCGGGCAGCCAGAAAGTGCAGATCGGAAAGCGAGAGATCACAGGCTCGGTGGCGATGGCCGGCGTCTTCGCGCTTGTCCTTTTCATCGGCCTGCCTCTGTTCCTGGCCAGCGTCGCGGTGCATCGCAGCGGGAGCTTCCTCTTCGTGCTGGTCGAAGGGCTCATCCGGGTGGGCCTAGTCCTCGGCTACCTGGCGGCGATTGCGCTCCTGCCCGACGTGCGGCGCGTCTTCCAGTACCACGGCGCCGAGCACAAGACGATCAACGCCTTCGAATCCGGCTGGGCCCTGGACGTGCCGTCGGTACGGCGGGCCAGCACCTTGCACCCGCGCTGCGGAACTGGCTTCTTGCTGGTCGTGCTGGTGGTCAGCGTGGTGGTGTTCAGCGTGGTCGCCTTGTTCCACCCGAACCTCTTCTGGCTCGTGGTGAGCCGCATCGTGGCGATTCCGTTGATCGCGGGAACTGGCTTCGAGCTGATCCGCTTCATGGCGCGGCACCGCTACAACCCGGTGGTGCGCATCGCCTTGCTGCCGGTGCTCGGCACGCAGAAGTTCACGACGCGCGAACCCTCCGACGACATGCTCGAAGTCGCGATCTGCGCCTTCAACAGCGCCCGCGAGGGTGAGGAGGAGTCGGCGGGAGCGGCGGCATAATGATCGACCGTTTAGAGGCGATCGCGCGCCGTTACCACGAGATCGAGAACGAGATGGCGCGGCCGGAGGTTGCGACTGACCACGAGAAGCTGACCCGCCTCGCGCGCGAGCAGCGCTCCCTGCGCGAGATCGTCCAGGCCTACGACGCATTTCGCCGCGCGCAAAAGGAGATGGAGTCGGCGCGCGAGATGCTTCGTCACGAGAGGGACGCCGACATGCAGGAGTACATGCGGTCCGAGGAGCGCCGTGCGGCCGAGCAGGTGGTCCAGCTCGAGGAGAAGCTGAAGGTGCTGCTCCTGCCCAAAGACCCGAACGACGACCGCGACGTCGTGGTCGAGATCCAGGGCGCGGAGGGCGGGGACGAGGCCGCGCTGTTCGCCGCCGATCTCTTCCGCATGTACACACGATGGGCGGAGAAGAAAGGATGGAAGGTCGAGGTGGTCGACGCCTCCCCTACCGGGATCGGCGGATACGACAAGATCACTTTCGAGGTTCACGGGCAAGGCGCCTACTCGCAGCTGAAGTACGAGGGCGGCGTCCATCGGGTGCAGCGGGTGCCGAAGACCGAGGCTCAGGGTCGGATCCACACGTCCGCCGCGACGGTCTCGGTGCTTCCGGAGGCCGACCCGGTCGAGGTTGAGCTCAAGCCGGAAGACCTGGAGATCAAGGCGTCGACCTCGACAGGGCCGGGCGGGCAGAGCGTGAACACGACCTACTCCGCCATCCGCATCACGCATAAGCCGACCGGCATCGCGGTGAGCATCCAGGACGAGAAGTCGCAGCTGCAGAACAAGGAGAAGGCGATGCGCGTCCTTCGCGCGCGGCTCTACGACATGAAGCTCGCCGAGCAGCAGGAGTCGATCAGGGCGCAGCAGCGCGGCATGGTTCGGACCGGCAACCGCTCGGAGAAGATCCGCACCTACAACTTCAAGGACAACCGGGTGACCGACCACCGGATCAACCTCACGCTGCACAAGCTCGACCGCGTAATGGCGGGCGACCTGGACGACCTGGTCAACGCGCTCATCGGTGCGGAAAGAACAGCTCAGCTCAACGGCGGCAACGAAGCCCAAGCGAGTTGACAATCGTTGAGGTACTGAAGCTCTCCGCCGACTACCTCCAGAAGCACGGGTCCGATTCGTCTCGCCTCGACGCCGAGCTGCTCCTCGCACACACCCTCCGAATGCGCCGCCTCGACCTCTATTTGAAGTTCGATCGCTCCCTCTCCGAGGCGGAGCTGAGCGCATACCGGGGCCTTGTCGGGCGGCGGGCTAAAGGCGATCCTGTCGCCTACCTCGTCGGCCACAAGGAGTTCATGGGCCTGGATTTCGAAGTCACGGCCGCCGTGCTCGTGCCCAACCCGGACACCGAGGTGCTCGTGCAGCGCGCGGTCGCAATTGCTCGCGAGTCGGCGGGCGCGTTTCGCGTAGCCGATATCGGCACGGGGAGTGGATGCATCGCGATCGCAATCGCGCACTACGCGCCAAGCACAGAGGTATGGGCGACGGACGTCAGCGGAGAAGCGCTTGCCGTCGCCGGGCGGAACATCGCAAAGCACGGCCTCAGTGCGAGGATTCACCTCGAGCGCGGCGATCTGATGCAGCCGCTGGCCGGCAAGTTCGACCTCGTTTGCGCCAACCTTCCATACGTGGCCGCCGGTACGGCCTTGCCCGCCGAAGTCACCGCTCAACCGGCGGGAGCACTCTATGCGGAGAGCGGCGGGGCGGCGGTGATCGACCGTTTTCTCGACGAGGCGCCGGCCCGACTTGGGCCTGGCGGCCGGGTGCTCGCCGAGCTCGACCCGTCGGTCGTCCAGGCTGTATCGCAGTCAGCCGAGCGAAACTTCGCCGGACATCGGGTGCACCGCGATATCAATGGTCGCGAGCGCGTTCTCGAAGCATGGTTCTGAAACCAACGCACGCCGGCCTTTTGAGGGCGGCCCAGCTCGTCCGGAGCGGCGCCGTCCTGGCTTTCCCGACGGACACCGTCTACGGCCTCGGCGCCAGCGCGGACGACGAGTTGGCGCGGAAGCGGATCTACCAGATCAAGGGACGGCCGGTGGGCATGCCGTTGATCCTCATGGTGGCGGCTGAATCGCAGCTCGAGGGCTACGTGCATGTGGACTCGCGCGCCGAGTCGATGATGCGCAGGTGGTGGCCAGGACCATTGACCTTGATCCTCCACGCGAAAGGGGGCGGGACGCTCGGCGTGCGAATTCCGAAGCACAAGGTCGCGCTCGGCCTGCTGCGCCACGCAGGCCCGCTGATGACAACGAGCGCCAACATTCACGGCCGCGATCCAGCGATGAGCGCAGAGGAGGCTGGAACGCTGTCCGGAGTGATGGCCGTGATCGACGGTGGCGCAGCGCCCGGGGGTACGGCGTCCACCGTGCTGGACCTGACCGGACCTGAGCCGCACGTGCTGCGCGAGGGTGCGATCCCCGCACCCGAGCTTCTCGGGCCGCCGGCACCACGCTCGGGCTAGGATTCGGCTGGTGACCGCAAACATCACAACCATGTCTTTTCGCGCCCTCGGGCGAGAGGACCCCGAGATCGCAAACCTCATCCGCCACGAGTTCAAACGACAGTCCGAAACGCTCGAGCTCATCGCCTCCGAAAACCTCACGAGCCCGGCCATCCTCGAGGCGCTGGGCACCCTCCTCACCAACAAGTACGCCGAGGGCTATCCAGGGCGGCGCTACTACGGCGGCACCGGTGAGGTCATCGACAAGATCGAGACGCTCGCGGTCGAGCGCGCCAAGGAGCTGTTCGGCGCCGACTACGTGAACGTGCAGCCGCATTCCGGGTCGCAGGCCAACGCCGCCGTTTACATGGCGGTGTGCCAGCCGGGCGATCGAGTGATGGGCATGGACCTCTCCGCGGGCGGCCACCTGACGCATGGGAGCCCCGCCAACTTTTCCGGAAAGCTGTACGAGATCCACTCCTATGGCGTCGACCGCGAGACCGAGCGCATCGATTACGACTCCGTGCAAAAGCTTGCCGAAGAGGTTCGCCCGAAGATGCTCCTCGCGGGTTTCTCGGCCTATTCGCGCATCGTCGATTGGCAACGCATGCGCCAGATCGCCGATTCAGTCGGCGCAACCCTGTTCGTGGACATGGCGCACGTGGCAGGCCTGGTGGCCGGGGGCGTCTATCCATCGCCGATCCCTCACGCGGCGATCACCTAGACCACCACGCAGAAGACTCTTCGCGGCGCATGGGGCGCGATCATCCTCTGCCGCAACGACTGGCAGAAGGCCATCGACTCAGCAGTCTTTCCCGGCACGCAGGGCGGTCCGCTCATGCATGCCATCGCCGCCAAGGCCGTGTGCTTTGGCGAAGCGCTCAAGCCCGACTTCAAGGTTTACGCCAAGCAGGTGGTGGTGAACGCGAAGGCGCTGGCCGGCCGCCTGATGGAGCGTGGCCTGCGGCTGGTGAGTGGCGGGACCGACAACCACCTGATGCTCATCGACCTGCGCCCGCAGAAACGCACCGGAAAGCAGGTGCAGGACATTGCAGATACCGTCGGCATCACGCTGAACCGCAACTCGATCCCGTTCGACGACGCGTCGAAGTTCAACCCGAGCGGCGTTCGCGTCGGCACCCCGCTCGTCACGACGCGCGGCATGCGCGAGACGGAGATGGTGGTCATCGCCGATTGCATCGCCGACCTGGTGGAGCGGATCGATGACCCTGCCACGCGGGACTCGGTCCACGAAAGAGCGCTGGAGCTCTGCCGGAAGTTTCCAATTCCTTACGCCTTCGACTGACGCTTGACCGACTTCTTCTCCGACAAAGCCCTGACCAACATCACCGAGCACCTGCTGCCCGGCCTGTGGACGCTGCTCGTCGCTTTCGCCGTCTCGCTCGTGGCGGTGCCGCTGGCGATCCGGCTCTCCCGGCGCTACGGCTGGATCGCCCAGCCGGGCGGCCGCCACGCTCACGCCAATCCGACGCCCCTTCTCGGCGGCCTGGCGATGTGGATTGGATTCGGCGTTGCAGTGCTGCTGTTCGTCCACGCGAGCGCGCAGGTGTTAGGCGTCGTGGTCGTATCGGGGTTGGCGATGGCGCTGCTCGCCATCGACGACAAGCGGCCGATGCAGCCCCTGGTGAAGCTGGGTGTACAGGTTGGCCTGGCCGTGGTCGCGGTGGTCGTATTCGGGATCGAGATCCGGTTCTTCAGCCTCCCGGGCGGTCACCTGATCGCGCTCGGGTGGCTGATGGCGCCGGTGAGCGTCTTCTGGCTCGTCAGCATGCAGAACACCGTCAACTTCCTGGACGGCGTCGACGGGTTGGCCGCCGGGGTCATCGCCATCGTGGCCGTGATCCTCATGCTGGCCGCCGGGCAGCTCAAGCAGCCCGACGTGGTGCAGCTCAGCGGAGCCCTGGCCGGCTGCTGCGCGGGGTTTCTGATCTTCAACTTCCACCCCGCCCGCATCTTCATGGGGGACTCTGGTGCGCACTTCCTGGGCATGGCGCTCGGCATAATCTCGATCCTCGGGGTGGCCAAGGTTGCGGTGGCGTTCGCCCTCGCCGCTCCGGTGCTTGCGCTCGCCCTGCCCATCATCGACACGGGATGGGCGATCCTGCGCCGGCGCCGGCAGGGGACTTCGGTGGCGTGGCGCGGCCGGACCTGATGCACCTCCACCACCGCCTGCAGTCGTTCGGCCTCGACCCGCGCCAGACCTGCTACGTCTTTTACGCCGCCAGTGCGCTGCTCGGAGGCCTTGGCCTGACGCTTTTCGGCCACGGTCGAATCCTCGCGGTCGTTCTCGTGGCTACCGCGGTCCTGACTTCAACCGTAGCGACCGACCTGCTGCAGCACGCAGGGTGGCGGGTCCCAGCACCGTGGTTGCGCCGCCTTCTCGGCGCAACCGGTTCTCAGTAGAATTCGGAGGGGCATGACGCCCACCTCGGGTTCAGGACCAACCGGGTCGGATCTGGCCGGAATCGGGTTCTACATGGCGGCCGCGGTCCTGATTCCGCTACTTGCGGGCGTGGCACTGGATCGGTGGTGGCACACCGCCCCGCTCTTCGTGCTTGTTGGGCTGTTCGTGGGCCTGGCCGCAGCCGCGGCAGGCATCTGGATGAAAGTGAGGGACTTTTCGAAATGAGGCCGAGCAGCATTCAGGCCGAGGTGCTGGGTGCTTCCCTGCTTTTGGCCGCTGCGGCTCTTGTCGGGGGTGGAATCGCCGGACACGGGACACTCGGCATCGAGGTCGCCGCCGGCCTCGTCATCGGCTCCTTCAATGGATTTCTCATCAAGGTACTTCTCGACCGCCGCGCGCCGATCCTTCCCACGAGCATCCTTCGCCTGGGCTTCTACAGCCTCGTGGCCCTGCTTGCCGCGCGACTGATCGGCGGTTCGGTATGGCCGGTAGTGATCGGCATCGGGATAGCACAGCTGGTGATGGTCGGCGTCAGCGTCCGTCGGGGACTGCGTGCGTGATCCTTTCCTATGCCTCGATCGGCACTCACCCGACCGTCGAGATAGGCGGCTGCGGCCTGCTATGCACCTTCAACTACGACAGCGTGATCTCGAGCTTCATCGCGGTCATCGCCACGCTAGCGGTCGGTTTCTGGCTGCGCTCGCAGCTCCGCTACGGCGAGCCGACCAAGGTGCAGGCCATCCTCGAGTGGGGCTACGACTTGCTGCGATCGCTCATCAAGACCAACGTGTCCGAAGACGCACTCTTCATCATCCCGCTGGCGATGACGCTGTTCCTCTACATCCTGGTCGCCAACTGGATCGAGTTTCTGCCGCTTGGCTTCGTGCCGATCCTCCACGGCGCCAATGCGGACCTGAACCAGACGCTCGCCATGGGCATCATCGTGTTCGTCGTCGTCGAGTGGTACAGCATCCGCGTACTCGGGTTCGTCGGCTTCCTTCGCCGGTTCACAAAGCCTTTTGAGCTGCCTGTAGTTGCGCGCGTCATCTTCATCCCGCTCAACCTAATTGAGGAGCTCACGAAACCGGTGACGCTGTCGATGCGGCTGTTCGGCAACATATTCGCCGGCGCCGCGATCATCGGCTTGATCATCGGGTTCGGAACGCTCAACCTGCCGATCGGGGGCCCGGTACCCGGCGTGATCGCAGGCACCATCCTTCT
>VBII01000130.1:0-3171 GCA_005887735.1 Chloroflexota bacterium | reverse complement strand
CGCGAGGGTCTCGAGCACGAGCATCAATAGGAGGTTGATCAGTGACTGACCACGGAATTGGACTGGCCGCGGCTCTTCTCGGATTTGGCATCGCGCTTGGGGGCGCCGCCATAGGCGCGTGTATCGGCGACGCGGTCGCCGGCAATGCTTTCCTTGGTGGAATCTCCCGCCAGCCCGAGGCGCAGGGACGAATGATCCCGTGGCTCTTCGCGGTCATCGGCCTCGTGGAAGGCATGTACTTCGTCACCTTCGGATTGGGGTTCGTCCTCCTGTCCCAGGTCCACTAATGCCTTTTCTCGCGGGTGAAGCCGGCGTCGTCACGATCGATGGAACCGTGGTCGTCGAGCTGATCACGTTCCTGGTGATGCTCGCCATCCTCGCGAAATACGTGTACCCGCAGATAGTGAACGTGGCCGAGGCTCGACAGCAGGCCATCGCCCGGCAGTTGAAGGAGGCCGAGGAGGCGCGAGCTGCGGCCGAGGCCCAGCTCGCCGAGGCAAAAGCCAAGCTGGACGACGCGCGGAGATCCGCGCAGAGCGTCATCGATGCGGCCGAGAAGTCAGGCGAGCAGCTGCGCCAGGAGCTGCGTCAGAAGGCGGACGAGGAGGCCAAGCGGACCGTCGAGGGCGCGCGCAAGCAGATCGAAGCCGAGCGAGACCAGGCGATCCGCACGGTGCGCTCGCAGGTCGCGGACCTGGTCATCACCGCGACGGAGAAGGTCATCGGCGAGACGCTCGACGACGCCAAACACCGGCAGCTGATCGAGCGGTCGATCCGGGAGGTAGCCAGTGGCGACGGCAGCCGCTAAGCGGTACGCCAGAGCGGTGTTCGAGCTCGCCCAACAGGATGGCGACATCGAGCAGTGGGGACGTCGCCTGGCCAGGATTCGCGAGCTGTTCGCCGACCCGAAGGTCGCGGCGGTGTTGACCAACCCGACGATTCCCGCCTCGCGGCGTGATGGGCTTGTCGCAACGGCGCCTCATCTCTTCGACGACGCGGGGACCAACCTCGCGCGGCTGCTCATCGAGTCCGGGAGGGTCGGCGAGGCGGCTGCGAT
This sequence comes from Chloroflexota bacterium, assembly GCA_005887735.1. Lineage (GTDB taxonomy): Bacteria > Chloroflexota > Dormibacteria > Dormibacterales > Dormibacteraceae > 40CM-4-65-16. The sequence goes on along the minus strand of VBII01000130.1, from coordinate 2,114 downwards.
CGAGGAGGAGTTCGAGACCCTCGCGGACCAGTCAATGGGCCGCGTTCGAGCCACGATCACGACGGCCGTTGAGCTGACCTCGCACGATCGCGAACGCGTGCAGCGAGAGCTCTCGCGACGACTGGGCAAAGAGGTCCGCATGACGGTGGTCGTGGATCCCCGCATCCTCGGCGGGTTGAAGCTTCAGTACGGCGACCGCGTCGTCGACGCCAGCGTGGCCACGAGATTGCAGCAGCTTCGACGCCGCCTGGCGGCGACGTAACGTCTAGGAGAACGCATGGGAATCAGCACCAAAGAGATCTCGGAAGTAATCAAGGAAAGGCTCAAGGATTTCGACGCGAGCCTCGTCTCCGTCGCATGACACTTTCGGCCTGGCGCTCAACCTCGAGGAAGACCAGGTGCGGTCCGTCATCCTCGGCGACTTCGGGCACCTGCACGAAGGCGACGAGGTCAGGACCACGGGGCGGCTGCTCGAGGTCCCGGTCGGCGACGAGCTGCTCGGCCGCATCGTCAACCCGCTGGGCGTTCCCCTCGACGACAAAGGACCTATCAAGACCAACAAGACACTCCCGGTCGAAAAGATCGCGCCCGGCGTGATCACGCGCAAGCGAGTCGACAGCCCTGTCCAGACGGGTATCAAAGCCATCGACGCGATGATCCCCATCGGCCGCGGGCAGCGCGAGCTCATCATCGGCGACCGTTTTACCGGCAAGACGACCGTCCTCCTCGACACGATCATCAACCAGAAAGGAAAGAACCTCTACTGCATCTACGTGGCGATCGGACAGAACGCGGCCTCTATCGCCCGCGTTGCGGCGACGCTCGAAGAGGCCGGCGCAATGGAGTACACGATCATCGTCGCCGCGTCCGCGGCAGACCCTGCGTCACTGCAATACATCGCGCCTTACGCGGGCTGCGCGATGGGCGAGTACTTCATGGAGCAAGGCAAGGAAGCGCTCTGCTGCTACGACGACCTGACCAAGCAAGCTTGGGCCTACCGCCAGCTCTCGGCGACGCTGCGCAGGCCGCCGGGTCGCGAGGCTTATCCGGGCGACGTGTTCTACCTGCACTCCCGGCTGCTCGAGCGCGCGGCGAAGCTGAACCAGGCCCACGGCGGGGGCTCGCTCACCGCGCTGCCCGTGATCGAGACCCAGGCCAACGACGTCTCCGCCTTCATCCCGACAAACGTGATCTCGATCACCGATGGACAGATCTATCTCCAGTCCGACCTGTTCAACGCCGGTCAGAGACCCGCCCTCAACGTCGGCATCAGCGTCTCGCGCGTCGGCGGCGACGCGCAGACCAAGGCGATGCGGCAGGTGGCGGGCAAGCTGCGCCTGGACCTCGCGCAGTACCGCGAGCTGGCGGCCTTCGCCCAGTTCGCGTCGGACCTGGACAGCGCGACCCGCAACCAGCTCGAGCGTGGAGCGCGACTGACCGAGTTGCTCAAGCAGGACAAATACCAGCCCGTGCCACTGTCCGAACAGGTGGCCGTGCTGTATGCCGGCACGCAGGGACACCTGGACAAGGTTGCCGTCGCCAGAGTGCTCGAGTGGACGGGCGGCTTTGTCCGATTCCTGAAGGCAGACCGCCCGGGCCTTCTCGAGGAGATCGACAAGCAGCAAGCGCTGGACGACACGCTCAACGGGCGGCTCAACGCCGCGATCTCTACGTTCAACCACCAGTTTGGCATCGAGGGCTACGAGGACCAGCCGGACCCGGCCGCCAAGACCGAAGCGAAGAAAGCAAGCTAGATGCCGGCATTCAGGGACATCGTCCGGCGCATCGACTCGATCAAGAACACGCAGAAGATCACCAAGGCGATGCAGGTGGTGGCGGCGACTCGGCTTCGAAGGGCGCAGGCCGCGGTCCAGGCCACCCGGCCCTACGCGGACAAGATGGTCGAGGTCCTCCAGACGGTCAGCGAGCGTGCGACGGAGTACAAGCATCCGTTCCTTGTCCGGCGTGAGGGCGGTCGCGCGGTGATGATCCTGGTCACCACAGACAAGGGCCTGTGCGGAGCGATCAACGTCAACAACATCCGCGCCGCGACCCGCTACATGAACGAGAACTACAAAGCCAAACAGCAGTACGTGACGCTGGGACGCAAGGGC
>VBII01000126.1 GCA_005887735.1 Chloroflexota bacterium | reverse complement strand
GGGCCTGCGCGTATGCGGCAATTCGATCCTCGACGCCGGCCTGGGTGTTGACGCCGAACAGGTCCAGCCGCCCGAGTGCCCGCGACGCCATCAGGAAATGGACATGGGCATCGTTGAACGCGGGCAGGATTGACGCACCGCCGGCATCGACGACTCGAGCGCCTCGCGGAATCTCGAACCCAGCGCCGACGGCTGTGATTCGGTCGCCGTCCACGAGGACCGTGCTCGCATCCCTCCGCGACCAGACAACGCCGTTGACGATTGCCAGCGAAGCCACCTCGCATTTTTATCGCATCTCCCCACCCTGCCTGGCCGGCCCCGGCGAGCGGAGAGGGGAAGCGCGACAATGTCGCCTGATGGCGAAGCTCGAAACCGATATCGCGCGCGCCTCGACCATCCCGTCTCAGATGTATCTCGACCCTGCGGTCCTGGAGCGCGAGAAAGACCGCATCTTCGCCCGCACGTGGCAGCTCGTAGCCCATCGCAACGAGCTGGCTCGTCCGGGCGATTTCAAGCCGACGACGATTCTCGACGAGCCCATCCTGCTGACCCATGCGCAGGACGGAAAGCTGCACGGCTTCTACAACGTGTGCCGGCATCGCGCGGCGCTGGTCGTCTCCTCGCGCGGCAACCGCAAGTCTCTCCAGTGCGGCTATCACGGCTGGGTCTATGGGCTCGATGGAAAACTGCAGGCGGCGCGCGAGATGGAGGGCACCGAAGACTTCGACAAGGCCGACTTCGGGCTGGTCCCCATCCGCGTCGACACCCTCGGGCCATTTGTTTTCGCCAACCTGGATCCAGACGCGGCACCGCTGGCGGACTGGATCGGCGCGATCCCTGCCGAGATCGCCGCTGCGGGCTACAGCATTGACAAGATGCGGCTCATCGAGCGGCGCGATTATGAGATCGCCTGCAACTGGAAGGTGTACGTCGACAACTACCTGGAGGGCTATCACCTGCCGATCGCGCACCCTGGCCTGTTCAAGGAGCTCGAGTACGACAACTATCGCGTCGAGACCTTCCGCTACTACTCGAAGCAGCACGCGCCGATTCGCGAGCTCAAGCCGGGTGAGGTGCCAGGTCGCGACAGGCGGTACATCCGAATGCCGGGCGGCGAAGATGACGCGCTCTACTACTGGATCTTCCCGAACACGATGCTGAACATCTACCAGGACAACATCAGCACCAACGTCATTCTCCCGATGGGCGTCGACCGCACGCTGACGATCTTCGAGTGGTTCTTCGCCGAGCCGGGCACCGGCGCGGGATGGGAGTCGATGCAGCAGACCATCGCGTTCTCAGACGAGATTCAGCAGGAGGACATCGCGGTTTGCGAGCAGGTCCAGCGGGGCTTGCGGTCGCGTTCTTACGACCGCGGCCGATTCTCCGCGTTGCGCGAGAACGGCGTCCACCATTTCCAGTCGCTGGTCACGGAGTTCCTCGACCAGACCCCTTAACTCTTGGCGGCGGCAAGGGGCAGCGTGAAGTGAAAGTCCGACCCTGCGCCCAGCTCGCTGTCGACCCAGATCTTGCCGCCGTGCATCTCGACGATCTGCCGCGTGATGGCAAGGCCGAGACCTGTGCCGAGGATCTTGCTGCTCGTCTTCTCGTACCGCTCGTAACGGCTGAAGAGCTTCTCGAGGAAATCAGGCCCTATGCCCATCCCATGGTCGCGCACGCTGACCTCGACCTGGCCGTCCTGGGCGAGGCTGCTGATCAGGATCTCTCCACCCTGCGGTGAGTACTTGATCGCGTTGCTGAGCAGGTTGGACACCACCTGGGCGATCCGGTCCGGGTCCGCCACGACCGTCGGTTGGACGGGATCGAGGTTGCCCTTGATGGTGTGGCGCTCGCTCGAGACCCGTGCTCGTTCGATGGCGTCCTCGAGCAGGGGGTTCAGCTCCACGGGCTGAGTCTGAAGCGTCAGTCGCCCCGCCTCGATGCGGTCGAGGTCGAGCATGTCGTTGATCATCCGGTTCAGGCGCTCGGCGTCTTTGTTGATGTCGCCCGCGTAGGTCTTCGCCTCTTCCAGCGAGACGTCCTCATCACGGATCATCTCGCTGAAACCGGAGATTCCGACCAGCGCGGTGCGGAACTCATGGCTCACCAGCGCGACGAACTCGCTCTTCAGACGATTGAGGCGCTCGAGCCCGGCGAGGTGGGCGGCTGCGGCCTCATTGGCGGCGTGCTCTGCGTCCGTGTCCTCGTACATCGCAATGAAGTATTCGAGCCGACCGGCGGCGTTGCGGACGCCGGTCGCGCTCCAGTGCAGCCACACCTCGGTGTTGTCGGCGCGGATCGCACGGCTGTCCGACTCGATGGTGTCCACGCCTCCCCGCCAGAGCGGCTGAAAAATCTCGAACACTCGCGTGAACTCGTCGGGGTGGAGGAATCTCGCGACACCTTCGCCGTTCATCTTCTCGGGCGAGGTGCGCAGCAGCGCCGCCATGCGCGGATTGACATCGATGACATTCATGTCCACGCCCACGCGGGCGATACCGAGAGGCGCGTGGGACACGATCTCGTTGAGCAAATTGTTGCGGTGCTCGAGCTGGGCTTCCGCACGCTGGCTCTTGAGCAATAGCGAAAGCGAGTCGCGATGCGACAGCACGTGGCTCGCCACAAAAAGGATGCCGATGCTTCCGGCCAGCACCGTGGCAAAGCGGTCGAGATTCTGGTTGGTCGCGGCCTGGTCGATTGCCGCGATCGCCGCGGCGAGAACCGCGGCCCACGGCAGAGCCAGCTGCCAGAGCTCGAGCGGCCCCTCGGCTTTCAGGTGGTCCGCCTTCCGAGCGGGCCACAACGGCGCCAGCGCGATCAGCAGGTAGCCGACCACCCAGCCAGCGTCGAGCACGCTGCCGAGCGCGCCGTATGACCCGTTGGCGGTCATGTAAGCAAAGGCGCTGTCGGCCAGGGCGGCGAATGCAAGCCCACCCAGAAGGAGCAGCATGCGGCCGATCTCCGCTCGCCGCGCTCGGCGCAGGGCGACCACGAGCACGGTCGCGATGATGATGTCCCCAACCGGGTATGCGAGGCCAATCGCCTGGGCCGCGGGCGTCGCGGGCGAGCTGTCGTACACCTTGCCGAGCCCGAACGTCCAGGCGATGAAGAGCAGCGCCAGGGCGACGATCGCTCCGGAGAGCGCCGTCTCGCCGCGGGTCGTCAGCCGGCTCGGGGCGGAGGTGAAAGCAAAGACGCCGATCACCGCCAGCGGGACCGCGAGCAAGAAACCGGCGTCGGCGGCAGACGGGAAGGGCACGGCGATGCCGAAACCCACCTGGTACACGGTCCAGATGACCTCCCCGATGGCCCAGCTGAGCGCGGAAGCGGCGAAGAACGACCACGCAAATCGGGTCCGGCCTGTGTTGCGGGCGGCGGCCAGGGCGCAGCTGAAGGCGGCAATGAACGCAGCGGCGGCCTCTCCGATGTCGTCGACGTCGATCGTGGCCTGGTCGCTGATCCAGTGGTAGGCGGTCCACCCCGTGAAGAGGATCGCGACGACGGCGCTCGCCGTCGCGGCGATGGCAAACGGCCGCCATCCACGAAAGCCCAGCCCCGTGACGACGATCGGCCGGCGCAGCGGGATCGCGGCTGCAGCGTTCTGCACGGGTCGAGCGTAGGCGGTGCTGCTCAATTCAGATCCGGCATACCGAAAACCCAAACGCGGGCGTTAAGTCAAGCCGTTTTTCATTTAACATGGCGGGGCAGTTACTTGTAGCACAGCCGCGTGGGTGTGGAGCACGGCTAATAGGGAGGACTGCGATTCCGGCGCAATGGAGTCCTGAGCAGGACGCGGACGCTGACATGACGGAGAACGTCGCACCCGCTCCGCCAGGTCGAGCGGTCGCCGCAATCGCGGTTTTGGGATTGGCCGTGGCACTGGCTGTGCTGCCGGCGCTGCTCGGGTTCGGGGTGGCGCCCCGTCCCGTCTTGCAGGCCGCTGCAAGTCTCGCGGGCCTGGTTGCGGTCGTAGGTGGGGTGAAGTTGGCGGCGATGTGCTCGGGCATGGCGGCTCGCGTCGAGACGATTCCTGCCGGCTGGACGTCTGCCGCCTCCATCGATTGATCGCGCGGTTGTCGACAGGGCTCGCACTGTCTGTGCGGGGAAGGAGGTGATATCGATGCGCAAGTTGCTGTATGCCGCCATCCTGGCGACCTCAGCTCTCACGGCCCTGGCGGCCACCGTTTCTGCCAGTGGGATTCCTCCCTGCTGCTGAGAGCCTTATAAATCTTGTAAGACTTTTGTCAAGTCAAACGGCCTGCGTTAAGCTGGCCCGATGACCGAGATCGCGCGCGCACCCGAAACGGACGGGTCGAGAGGGCAAGGAACGGCCACCTCGGGCCGCCGTCGCGGGCGGCGGCGCGGTCTCGAGATCCGGCCTGGGTCCGTGAAGCAAGCGCGGGCGCTTGCCGGCCTGAGCCTGGGCCAGGTGGCGCGCGAGGACATCAGCCGCACCGCCATCTATTTCGTCGAGACTGGAAAGGCCAAGCCTTCTCGGGAGACTCTGGAGCTCATCGCGCAGAGGACCGGCCAGCCGCTCGATTTCTTCCTCGCCGGCGCCGGGGACCTGGACCAGCACCCCGTCGCCAGGATCGCCGAGATGGAGCGGCTGCTGGTGACCGGAGACAATGCCGGTGTCGTGGAGGCGGCCGAAGCCGCCTTGACCCAGAAGTACGGCGGCGAAAGTGAGGCGCGCATCAAGCTGCTGGCCTCCATGGCACACCTGAGGCTGGCCCAGCCGGTCTTGGGCCGCCGCCTCGCCGTGGCGGCTCGGACCTACTTTGAGCAGGCATCGGACATGCGCATGACCGCGGAAGCTCTGGGCAACGAGGCCCAGGCCGCGGGTCTCATGCAGGATCCGGCCGCGCTGCAGATCGCCGAGGGAGCGCTCGCCACATGCCGCGCCCTCCGTCCGGTGCCCCAGGTCCTCGAGGCACGTTTGCTGCGAGTGCTCGGGCACATGCTCCTGGCCGCCCAGCGCTGGACCGAGGCCATCGAGTGCTACGAGGAGGCGGTCGCGGTCGGTGACGTGGTCCAGGACCTCCATCAGCTGTCCTTGCTCTACAGCGGCATGAGCCTGGCCCATCAGGAGATGGGCCAGATCAACGAGGCGACGCGCTACGCGCAGAAAGCCTTGACCATCCACGAGACGCTGAGGGACCGGCTGTCGCAAGCGCGCTCGCTGAACAACCTGGGCTGGATGCTCGTCAAGCTCGGCGAGCACACGTCGGCGAGAACACACATCGAGCGGGCGATTCGAATCGCCGAAGAGCAGCGCCTCGAGACCGGAATGTCTGAGTTCCTGGTGACGCTGGCCCAGCTCGAGCTGGGTGAGGGCGACCTCGACCGCGCGGCGGAGGTGGCCCGCCAGGCCATCGAGCTGACGGTTCGGCACGGCGAGATGGCGACGGCGGCCGAAGCCCACGCAATCCTCGGCCGGATCGCGGCGAGGAACGGCAGCGATGCGGACGCCGACGAAGCCTTTGCAGCTGCTTTGGCCGCTGCCAAGACCTTGGGCTCTGGAGCTCGCCTCACCCAGGTTCACGAGGCTTACGCCGAGGTCCTGGAGGCGAGGGGCGACCTGGTCGCGGCCAACCGCCATCTGAGGCACGCAATAGCCTCCCACCGACCGGCGGCCCTGCTGGAATCGCGGTCCGCGATCGCCTGACGCGTATCGGTTGGCGGGCCCCGGCCGGGCGTTCCCCTTGCAAGCTTCGGCAAATCTGCGTTGAATAGAGCGGGACTCTCAGGCTGAAGGGGGCGTTTTGAGCTGATGCCGGTCGTCCTTGTCGTCGACGATGGGGCTGCCAACCGCGAGTTGATCCGCCTGTACCTCTCGAGCATCGACTGTGAGGTGCGCCTGGCCGTTGATGGCGTTTCCGCGCTGGCGATGATCGAGGCCGACCCGCCCGACCTGGTCCTGCTCGACGTCCGGATGCCGCGGATGGACGGCTACGAAGTGTGCCGGCGGATCAAGGCCATGCCGCGGGGCCGCCTGCTGCCGGTGGTGATGATCACCGGGCTCAGCCAGACCGCGCACCGGGTCGCCGCGTTGGAAGCGGGCGCCGACGATTTCATGGCCAAGCCCGTCGAGGGCGCCGAGCTGATCGCGCGAGTGCGCTCCGCGCTGCGGCTCAAGGAGCTTTACAACACGCTGGACGGCGCGGAGCACGTGATCTTCTCTCTGGCTACTGCGGTCGAGGCGAAGGACTCTTTCACCGAGCGGCACACGCAGCGCGTCGGCGAGTCGGCGCGTTTTATCGGCGAGATGCTGGGCCTCTCCGGGCCGACGCTGGACGTGCTCTATCGGGGAGGGATCATCCACGACATCGGCAAGATCGGCGTACTGGATTCGATCCTGCACAAGCCCGGTCCGCTCGACGCGAGCGAGGTGCCGATGATGCAAGCGCACGTCGCGATCGGCGAGAGCATCGTGCGGCCGCTGCGCTCGACGTCGGGACTTCTGCCGATCATCCGCCACCACCACGAGCGCTTCGACGGGCTCGGCTATCCGGACGGGCTTCGCGCCCGCGAGATTCCGCGCGCGGCGCGGATCGTCTCCGTGTGCGACGCCTTCGACGCGCTGGTCAACGACCGGCCCTACCGCTTGCGCCGCTCGACAGAAGAGGCTGTCGCGGTCCTGCGCGCGGGCGCGGGGACTCAATGGGACCCGGAGGCGGTCGACCTGCTCGCCAGCCAGCTGCCGGCGATCCAGCACCTGGGCGCCGCCTAGCCAAGCCATAGCCAGACGAGCCCGGGAGGCCCTGCCTCCCCTGCGCCCTAGACGAAGTGGAGCTGTAGGCCGGATTCATTCCGGCCGTCCCCCAGACGGCGCTGACCAGGCGCCGCCAGACGTTGCGAGTGGAAGGAGGGGGTCCCGCGGGGGAGGCCTGCCTCCCCCGCGCCCTAGACGAAGTGGAGCTGTAGGCCGGATTCATTCCGGCCGTCCCCCAGACGGCGCTGACCAAGCGCCGCCAGACGTTGCGAGTGGAAGGAGGGGGTTCCGCGGGGGAGGCCTGCCTCCCCCGCGCCCTACCCGGTATTTTGCAGTCCGGCCGCGACTCCGTTCACGGTGAGCTGAAACACCCGCTCGGCCAGCGCACGATCCGGCCGCGACGTCTTCGGATGCCGCATCGCCCGCAGCGCCCGCAGCTGGAGGTGCGAGAGCGCATCCACGTATGGGTTGCGCAGCTCGATCGCCCACGAGAGCACCCGGCGATCCTCGAGCAGGCGGCGATGGCCTGTCACTTCCAGCACCTTCCGTTTGGTCAGCTCGTACTCGGCCAGCACCATCGAAGCAAGGTCTTCTCGCCCGCCCAAAGCCAGGTATCGCTCCGCGATGGGCCGGTCGGTCTTGGCCAGGCTCATCTCAGCGTTGTCGAGCATCGCGTTGAACAGCGGCCACTCCGCATAGGCGCGGCGTAGATCTTGGATCGGAGCCGCGGACAGGCCGCTGCCGATGCCGTACCAACCAGGCAGATTCAACCGCATCTGCGACCACGCAAAGACCCAAGGGATGGCGCGCAGGTCCTCGAGTCGCCGGCCGACGGCCCGGCGCGAAGGCCGCGATGCGATCCGCAGCCGGCCCAGCTCCTCGATGGGGCTGACCTGCAGGAACCACCGCTCGAAACCGGGAGCCTCGACCAGCCGGCGATACTCCACGCGTGACGGCGCATCGATCTGGGCGGCAAGCTCCCGAAATGCGTTCGCGGGGTCGCTTCGTGGCGGCCGCGGCACCGACGCTTCGAGCACCGCGGAGGTCACCTGCTCGAGGTGGCGGCGGGCGATGGCGCGGTTTCCATACCGCGCGAAGATAACCTCTCCCTGCTCGGTCACCTTGAAGTGCCCGTTCACAGAGCCGGGCGCCTGCGCGCGAACCGCCCTGTTGGCTGGGCCGCCGCCTCGGCCGAGCGCACCACCACGACCGTGAAACAACGTCAGCTGAAGATGATTCCTTTTCGCCCACGCGGCCAGCGCGGCCTGGGCGTCGTGAAGAGCCAGCGTGGCGGAAAGCGGCCCCGCCTCCTTCGCCGAGTCCGAATATCCGAGCATCACCTCGATGCGGCGTTGGTTTGCGGCGAGTCGCTTGCGCACCGGCTCCAGCTCGAGCATTCCGTCCATCACGCGCGTCGCACAGGACAGGGCTTCGAGAGTTTCGAACAAAGGCACGACGTCGATAACCGGAGCGATTCCGCCGGTTGCGTGCCGGACCAGCTCGTGGACCGCGGCCACGTCGCTCGCGCTCCGCGTGAAGCTGACCACGTACCGGCGGCAGGAATCCACTCCGAATCGAGCCTGCAGGCTCGCCATCACGCCAAGCGTGTCGAGCACGTCCTGGGTCAGCTCGGATCTCGCATTTCCGCTGCGCACCTCAGCGAGCGCGCGCTCATGCACCCTGCTGTGCTGGCGGACCTCGAGCTCGGCGAGGTGGAATCCGAACGTCTGGGCCTGCCACATCAGATGCTGCAGCTCGCCGGAAGCGAGCCGCGTCGCACCCGCCGCCACGAGCGAATCGCGAATTACGCGCAGGTCGCCCAGCAGGTCGGCAGCGGATCGATATGCGGCGGGCTGCTCACCCAACCGGGTCGCGCGTAGGCGGCGCCCCACCTGCAGCAGGAACTCACGGTGCGGCTCGGTCGACTGCGCGGCCAATCGACGTCGGAGCGCGCGTGACGGCGGAGTCGTCACCGCGTCGACGGTCAGCGCGCGACCGACGCGGTTGGCCACCGTCTCCAGCGCGAGGAGTGCATGCCCGGCCTGGATCGCCATCGTCTCAGCGGTCACCTCAGCGTTGATCGCGGGGTTGCCGTCGCGGTCGCCGCCGATCCAGCTCCCGAAACGGAGGAATGGCGGTGCCGGCGTACCAAGGGCGGTGTCAAGCGAGCGCACGAGCTCAGGCGCGACGCGAAACAGCGTTTCGTCGAAAACGGCCATGAACGACCGCACCTCGTCGAGCGGTTGGACGTGGGCCGAGCGTACCTGCGCAGTCCTCCACAGCGAATCGACCTCTTCGACAAGCCTTCGGTCGGCTTCATGCCGCTCGCTGTCCGAGATGCGGGGGTCATCCATGCGTTCCAGTTGCTCGCCCACGCGGCGGATGGCGGTGACGATCGCACGACGGCGTGCCTCGGTGGGGTGGGCGGTGAAAACCGGATGGATCTCGAGCGCCGCCATCAGCGCGTCGACTCGCTTGCGGCCCAGCCTCGCCCGAAGGTCGGTCACTGTAGCGGCCAGTGTCTCGGCGAGAGGCTGAGGACCCGCGTCTCGCTCTCGCAGCACGCGTGCCCGGTGATGCTCCTCGGCGAGATTGGCCAGGTGAAAGTAGCAGGTGAAGGCGCGTGCGACCAGCTCCGCGCGGTCGAGCGGCCACGACGCGACCAGCTTCTCCGCCTGGCGTTCGAAGCGGCGGTCCTCGCGAGCGCGGATCACCAGTCCGCGCAACCGCTCGATGTCACGCAGCAGGTTCGCTCCGCCGTAGTCCGCGATCACCTTGCCGAGGAGCTCTCCGAGTAGGCGCACGTCGCGCCGAAGTGGATCTGGGATCTCCTGCCGAGCGGCCTCCCGGGTCTTACTCAATCGGTCTGGAGACGACGTACTCGAGCGAGTCGACCAGCGCGAGCAGGGATGCCTCGATGATGTTGCTCGAGCACCCCACGGTCGTCCATCGCCGAGTCCCGATGCCCGATTCGACCAGCACCCGCGTCGTGGCCGCGGTCCCGGCGTCGCCGTTCAGGATGCGCACCTTGTAATCGTGCAGGCTCACGTCATCCAGTGCCGGAAAGCGCGGACTGAGCGCTTTGCGCAGCGCCGCGTCGAGTGCGTTGACGGGCCCGTTGCCGGACGCCGCCGTGTGATAAACGGTGCCGCCGACGTCGACTTTCACGGTCGCTTCGGCGTGGACAGATCCGCCGTTCTTGCGCACCTGGGTGGTGAAGTCCGCCACTGTCCACGGCGCGGCATAGCCGGGCTGGAGACGTCGTACCAGCATCTCGAAGGACGCATCGGCCGCCTCGTAGGAATACCCCTGGTGCTCGAGCTCCTTCAGGTGATTCACGAGCCAGCGCGTCTGCGGGTCGTCTCGATCGAGCTCGAGGCCGAACTCGCGCGCCTTGGCGAGGACGTTGCCCCGGCCGGAAAGCTCTGAGACCAGGACTCGGGCCTCGTTTCCCACCACGCCGGGATCGATGTGCTGGTAGGCGTCTTTGTGCCGCAGTACCGCTGCCACGTGCTGCCCGCCCTTGTGCGCGAACGCCCCGTATCCGACGAAAGGCTGCTGCAGGGGCAGTGCGAGGTTGGCGATCTCGGCCACGGTGCGTGAGAGCTCGGTGAACTGTGCCAGTGAGGCGTCCGGAAGTGCGTCGACTCCAAGCTTCAGCGCAAGGTTGGAGACGACGGAGACAAGGTTCGCGTTGCCGCAGCGCTCGCCATATCCGTTGATGGTGCCCTGCACCATGTCGGCTCCGCCCATCACACCTTCCAGCGCGTTGGCCACCGCGAGCTCGCAGTCATTGTGGGTGTGGATTCCGACCCGGGCTGGGCTGCCCATCTCGTGCAAGGCGTGGCGGATCGCTTCCACGCCGCGCCTGACCGCCGAGGGCATCGTGCCGCCGTTGGTGTCGCAGAGGACAACCCACGAGGCGCCGGCTCGCGCGGCCGAGAGGCAGACTTCGGTCGCGTACTCGGCGTCGCGCGCGAAGCCGTCGAAGAAGTGCTCGGCGTCGAAGATCACCTCGCGACCCTGGCCTACGGCGTAAGCGACCGACTCCTCGACCATCGCGAGGTTTTCGTTGTTCGTCGTCTGCAGGACTGTCGCGACCTGCCAGGGGTCGCTCTTCCCAACGAGCGTCCAGACGGGAGCATTGCTCTCGGCGAGCGCTTTGAGGTTGGGGTCGTCCTCGCAGGTTCCGCCCGCGCGCCGGGTCGCACCGAACGCCGCCAGCCGCGCGTGGCCGAGAGGTTCCGCGGCGAGCCGTGCGAAGAGCTCCTCATCCTTGGGGTTGGAGCCAGGGAAGCCGCCCTCGACATAGTCGAATCCAAGCCCGTCGAGCAGGCGCGCGATCCGTTCCTTGTCGGCGGCGGAAAACGAGACAGCAGGACCCTGCGCCCCGTCGCGCAGGGTGGTGTCGTACACCACGATCTTTCTGGTGGACATAAAAAAACCTCCCGACCTTCTCTGGGCCGGGAGGTCCACCGAATCAGCGACGCGCGCTAAGTCGGGGGACCTCCCCGGCTAATCTCGATCCCGATTGCAATCCGGTTGCGCACTGTGGGAGGGAAGCCTAATCGATACCGGCCGGCGGAGTATGGATTTGGCCACCAACCCGCGGCGCGGCTCTTAGTGCGGCGGGGACAGCCCGCGACACGAACCACGTGCGGGCCAACCGAATCTGCCGGCCTCTACTTAATTGCCTGTTGACAAAACCCTTGCCACGCCTTACGTTTGCGAGCGCGTTCGGCATTGTCGAACAGCAGTCAGAATAAATAGGGGGTTTCGCGGCGATGTTCTCGATACGACAGCGGGCGTTGGCGGAAGTCTTCGGTACGGCGGCCCTGGTCCTGGTCGGGCCCGGCTCCGTGATCGCGACGTTGGCGTTGGCGGGCAAGGCGGTGCCGGCCGTGACCGAGGCTGACCTGCTGGGGATCAGCTTCGCTTTCGGCTTCATCATCACGGCCCTCGTCTACGCGATCGGCAAGGTTTCGGGCTGCCATATCAACCCGGCGGTAACGTTTGCCCTGGCGGTCACCAAGCGGTTTCCCTGGCGAGAGGTTCCCGTCTACTGGGTCTCTCAATTCGCCGGCGCGGTGATCGGCGCGTTTGCCATCTGGGGTGTGTTCGGTGCGAATGCGGTCACGTTCGGCATGGGCCAGACCCACTTCGCCACCGATGCGCCCACCTCCTACTACCTGCAGGCTGCGCTCGCCGAAGCGATCGGCACCGGGCTGCTGCTGTTCGCGATCCTTGGCATAGTCGACGGCCGCTCTCCACAGCAGCTCGCCGGACTGGTCATCGGTGGTGCGGTGGTCGGGATCATCCTCATCTTCGGCCCTGTCACCGGCGCATCCCTAAACCCGGCTCGCGCCTTCGGTCCCGAGCTGGTGCAGGCGATCGCGGGCGGCACCACCTACTGGGCGCAGTACATCCCTGTCTACCTGATTCCGGGACTCGTCGGCGCCGCCCTGGCGTCGTTCGTCTACGACTACCTGGCCAACCCGCGCCACGTCGAGCAGCCGATCGAGGAAGCGGTCACCCACGAAGAGGCGCCGGCACACGTCGCCGCCGCGCACTAAGGAGCGAAAGATGGCAGTCGAAACCAACCAGATGCGCAAATTCCTCAACGATCCCGCCCGCGTGGTCAAGGAATCGTTGGCCGGCCTGGCCGCCGCCCATGGAGACCTCCTCCGCTATGACGTCGCAAAGCAGATCATCGTGCGCAAGGACGCGCCGAAGAAGGGAAAGGTGGCGCTCATCTCGGGCGGCGGCTCTGGCCACGAACCGCTGCACGGCGGCTTCGTCGGGCTCGGCATGCTCGATGCAGCCTGCCCCGGCGAGGTCTTCACCTCACCAGTACCTGAGCAGATGCTGGCGGCCACCAAAGCGGTGGACGGCGGCGCAGGCGTCGTCCATATCGTCAAGAACTACACGGGGGACGTGCTCAACTTCAAGATGGCCGCCGAGGACGCGGCGGACGAAGGGATCAAGGTCACGTCGGTGGTGATCGACGACGACGTAGCCGTCCAGGACTCGCTATACACGGCGGGCCGGCGCGGAGTCGGTGCCACCGTGCTGGCGGAAAAGATCGCCGGAGCCGCGGCAGAAAGTGGCGCCGACCTGGCGAAGGTGACTGACATCGTGAAGCGTGTGAACGACCGATCACGCTCGTTTGGCGTGGCGCTCTCCTCGTGCGTGCCGCCCGCTTCGGGCAAGGCGATCTTCGACCTTCCCGAGGGCCAGGTCGAGCTCGGCATCGGGATTCACGGCGAGCCGGGACGGAGGCGCGCTCCGTTGGGCTCGGCGACAGAGGTCGTCGACGTGATCGTCGAGGCCGTCCTGTCAGACCTCAAGCCAAAAAGGGGATCGAAGGTGCTGGCCTTCGTGAATGGCATGGGCGGCACTCCGCTGCTCGAGCTTTACCTGCTGTATGGCGAGGTCGACAAGAAGCTGCGCGCGGCGGGGATGGAACCGGTCCGGAATCTCGTCGGCAGCTACATCACCTCACTCGAGATGGCGGGCGCCTCGCTGACCGTGCTCGAGCTCGACGAAGAGCTGACGAAGTACTGGGACGCGCCCGTTCACACTGCCGCCCTGCGGTGGGGTGTCTAGCGATTAACTTGATCAGCGAAAGGGTCATGGACGCGGCCACGATCACCTCATGGATGCGCGAGATCGACGCGTCGGTGCGCGCCGAGCGGGACCACCTGGTCCAGCTCGACGCGGCGATCGGCGATGGAGACCACGGCACCAACATGACGCGGGGATTCGCGGCCGTGGTTCAGGCCCTGGACACGGACCCGGGTTCGCCGCCCGGGAAGTTGCTCATCCTCGCCGGCCGTACCCTCGTGTCGACGGTTGGGGGGGCGAGCGGACCGCTCTGGGGTTCTGCCCTGCGCAGCGGCGGCCGGGTGCTTGGTGATCAGGAGGTCTTTGACGGCGGGCAGCTCGTCGAGGTCCTCGCCGCGGCGCTGGCTTCTGTGAAGGACCTGGGTACGGCCGCGGTCGGCGACAAGACGATGGTCGACGCGCTCGAGCCGGCGGTCGAAAAGCTGCGGGCACGGCTCGCCGACGGGGTGCCTCTGGGGCCGGCCCTCGAGGATGCGGCTGCGGCCGCGGAAGCAGGCATGCGCTCAACGATCCCGATCCAGGCCCGCAAGGGCCGCGCCTCGTATCTGGGCGAGCGGTCGGTCGGCCACCAGGACCCTGGGGCGACGTCGACGGCGCTGGTCATTCGCGCTCTTCAGAAGGCCGTCGTCCAGCAGAACAGCTGATGGGCGAGCAAATCGTCCATGGCGTCAGCGCCGCTCCTGGCATCACGATCGGCCACGCGGTCGTGCTCGACCTTGCTCCCAACGGCGAGGCCGTCACGCTATCGGTCGCGCAACGTGCCGGTGAGGCGAAGCGCGCCGCAGACGCGCTTGGGGCGGCGGCCTCGCAGCTGGAGGGAATCGCCCGCGATCTGCGTGCGGCGGGCCGCGCCGCTGAGGCCGACATCATCGAAACGGGCGTGCTCATGGCTCTGGATCCAGAGCTGAGCGCGCGTGTCGAGTCGCTCATCGTGGACCTTGGCGTCAACCCCGAAGCAGCGTTGCGCGAAGCCGCGGACCAGACCGCGGCCGAGCTCGCGCGGCTTTCGGATCCGACGCTCGCCCTGCGCGCCGACGATGTGCGGAGCGTCGGCCGCCGCGCTGCTGCCTGCGTGGCGGGTGCGGCACCAAGCGCAACCGAAGGCGTGCTTATTGCGCGCACGCTGGGTCCTGCTGACGTGGCCGAGCTCGCACCCAAGGCGAAGGGAATCGCGCTAGCGGGAGGGGGCGTTACCGCGCACGCGGCCATCGTCGCAAGGTCGCTTGGCCTGCCCATGGTCGTCGGACTGGGCGCTGAGCTGCTCGAGATCGGCGATGGGGAAGAGGTCGTCGTCGACGGCGACCGCGGCATCGTCGTTCGCCTCCCGGATGTCGAGAGGATCGCACTCGCCCGCGCCGAAACTGAACGCCGCCGCCTGGCCCGAGAGGTTGCCGTGGCCCGGCGGCTGGAGCCTGCGCAAACCAGGGACGGTCATCGCGTCCGCGTCCTCGCCAACGCGTCGACCGCCGCGGAGCTGCACGAGGCGATGGAGCAAGGCGCCGAAGGGGTCGGACTCTTGCGCAGCGAGCTTCTCTTCCTGGAGGCGCCGGCGTGGCCCACGTTCGAAGAGCAGGTCAGAGTTCTTCGGCCCGTGCTGAGCCATCTGCAGGGCCAGACCGCGACGGTCCGTCTCTTCGATTTTGGCGGCGACAAGACGCCGCCGTTCCTGCGCGGCTCCACCGCGCGGGGCATCGACCTGCTGCTCGAAGCCCCGCAGGCTCTGCAAACACAGCTTGCGGCGATCGTCGAGGCGGGTGGAGACACCAACCTGCGGGTCCTCGTCCCCATGGTCACGTCCGCCGAGCAGATGCAAGCCGTGCGCGGCCTGCTCAACGCGGTGCTCGACGGTCGCCGCGCTCAGCTCGGCGCGATGATCGAAACACCCGAAGCGGCCGGCGCCGCGCAGGCGATATCGGGCGTCGCTGATTTCTTGAGCATCGGGACCAATGACCTGACCCAGCTCGTGCTTGGACTG
>VBII01000125.1 GCA_005887735.1 Chloroflexota bacterium | reverse complement strand
ATCCGGTGCCCGGCCTGGTCAGCCTCCACCGCGTCGAAGTTGCCAGCGGCGAGGACCGGCAGCGCGGTCTGGCGGACGATCGAGTCGCAGCTCGTACAGGCGCTCAGGAGGATGCTGCCGGCCGCCACCGCCGCGACGGCGGTGCCGGCGGACGCGATCGCCGTGGCCGCCGAAACGAGCTTCGCCCACGATCGCATACCACCGAAACGTGCCGGCTACGCCAAGTACGTAGCGGGCGCCCTGTCAGAGGGCCTTGCCGGGCTGGGGCTCGGGAGCCCTCCGAGCGGCATGAGCCGCCGCCGGACGCCTGGTGGCGAGGGTCGATCCGGCGAGCACGAGCACGAAACCAAGCCCCATTGCGAGGGTCAGGTTCTCGTGCAGGACCGTCACCCCAAGGATGCCCGCGACGGCGGGGTTGATATAGGTGATCACAGTGGCTCGCACCGGGCCTATCTCGGCTATGAGATCGAAGAAGAGAAGGAACGCTAGCGCGGTGCACACGGCCGCGAGGACGGCAACCGCGCCCACAACGGGAAGACTGGGAAACGTGTGTGGCCACTGCAGCGCCGCCACGGGTGCGTATGCGATCGAGCACAGCGCAAGCGCGACTCCGTTCACAGTCACCGCTGGAATCCCTGTCAGGTAGCGAGCGAGAATCGCAGGCCCGAGCGCATAGCCAATCACCACGACGGCCATCTCCACCAACGCGGTGACGTTGGAGGCGCCCACATTGAACCCGACGATCAGGGCCACCCCGAGGAGGCCGAGCAGCAGCCCGGACAGGTTGGCGAGCCCCATCTGCTGACGATTGCCAAGCCCCAAAGCGATGACCAGGCTCACCAGGGGCACTGCCGAAATGAGCAGGCCCGCGAGAGCGCTCGTGATTTGCTGCTCGGCGCTGGAGAGAAAAAACCACGGCGCGGCGACCTCGACCGCGGCGAACGCAAGCAGCGCGGGCCATCGCCTTCCGATCACCCCGAGCCCGCCGCGCGTGAATGCGACCGGCAGCAGGATCAAGGCCGCCAGACCGGTGCGGACGAACACCAGCACGGCGGGCGAGATCTCACCCACCGCCACGCGAATCAACAGATAGGGAATGCCCCAGATCACGCACATGGCGGCAAACAGCAAAAGGCCGCGGCGCGTCATAGCAACGTCTAACTTACCGGTGGTCGCGAGGCTTCCATGTGAAGGGGGCGCGCGGCGCGCCCCCTTTATGTCTAGGCCTCTACGAACGTAGTGGCCGTCTCCTGAATGGCTGCCGGCGACCGCATGGACAGATAGACGTAAAGAATCGCGCCAAGAACAAGCCAGGCCAGCACGACCCAGGGCGCAGCATTGGCCGGCGCGGTGAGCGATGTAATGCCAAGCCCGCCAAAGTCGATGCCGAATGCCGCGATCAGCACGGGGATGAAGATCAGGATCCCCAACACCGGCACGATGACATTCCAGAGCGGGTTCAGCTCGTCGCGGTGCTCGCGCATGTAGAAGACGATATTGCTCAGGTTGGTGAGGATGTAGATCATGACCACGACCAGCGTGGCGATCAGCGTGGCGATCGTGCCCAGGAGCGCGAACGCGTTCAACGGACCCTGCAGGGCAAAGCCGAGGACGACCGCGATGACGATCCCGAGCGCACCTTGGACGTGAACGGCGATATACGGCGTCTTGAAACGCGGGTGAACACTCGCGAGCGCTCGCGGCAGAATCCCGACGCGGCCGAGTGCGTAACCGACACGGGTCGCGGCGTTGGCGCCGGCGTTGGAGTTCGCAAAGGCGCTGTTGATGATGGCGAGCAGCACGAGGATCGAGAACGGTCCCCAGACCTTCGCGGCCAAACCGTCCCAAGGGTCGCCGCCGTTGAAGTAGAAGAAGCCTACCTTCGGGTCGGAGCTGCCGGCCTGGAGCGGACCGAAGTAGACCATCGCGCCGTAGTAGCACACGAGGTAGAACACGCCGATCAGCACGCACGAGAGGATCACGGCGCGAGGGATCGTCCGCTTCGGATCCTTGGCCTCCTCGCCCAGCGGGGCCGACGCCTCGAAGCCGATGAAGGCCAGCACCGTGTACACCATCCCGGCGAACAGTGATCCCAGCCCGTGCGTGTTGCCGGTGCTTGGGTTGAAAACGCTTAGTGTGTTTTTGGAACCCGCCGCCACGATCAACGTGATGGCAAGCGCAAGAAAGACCACGATCTCGAACGCGCCCATCGCAACGCCTGCTTCGGTCGAGATGCGAATCCCCCGATAGACGAGCACCCAGACGCCGATGCCGGCTACCACTGCAAACGGCGCCACAACCAAGTCGGAGTGTTGAAGTGGCTGGTCAGGTACACGCCGATCACGTTGCCGAAGATCAGGTAGAGCAGCGGCGCGACGAGCGGCTCAGCGAGCATGAAACCCCACGCCACGAAGAAGCCGACCGTGGGGTGGAGGGCGCGTGCGTTGTAGGTGTACAGGCCGCCGGCCGACGGCAGGTGGCGAGCCAGCTGACCGATGCTGATCGCGACGAAAAGGCAGGCGATCAGCGCAAGGACGACGGCCAGCGGCGTCGCGCCGCCGGCGTAGGTGACCGCGAAGATGATGGAGAACGCGACCGCCGCCGCCGGAGCCATATGCGTGATCGACTGGAACAGGACTGGCGCCAGGCCGATCGCGTCGCGCTCCAGCCGGGCCACGGCACTTGCAGGACCCTGGGTGCTCATAGGTTCCCTCCCCTGTGAAGTGGCTCGGAGATAAACACCTCCCCGAGCCTGCGTCAAGTACCCCTCCGGCTGAGCCCGTTCTCTAGGTGATGTTCATGAGGTTCAGGCTGACGCGCCTGATGATGTGGATGGGCCTGGCCGCCGCTGCGACGTACTTCTTCGACCCCGACCGCGGGGAGCAGCGCCGCAAGGACATGCGGAAGAAGTTCGACCGCATGCGCAAGGCGGGCGAGAAAGCCAAGACGTCGCTCTCCCCCTAGGGAGCAGTCTTCCCTCTCCCCCAGGGGAGAGGGAAAGGGTGAGGGGCGTGGACCCGTAAAAATGGGTCGATGCCGACGCGCCGTCAGGTCATCGACCGCCGCGCGCTGAACCGCGCCCTCCTGGCCCGCCAGCTCCTGCTCGAGCGACGCCGCGCTTCCGCCGCGTCCACCATCGAGCGCCTGGTCGGCATGCAGGCCCAGGCCCCCAACCTGCCATACGTGGGCTTGTGGGCCCGCCTTGTCGGATTCCGCCACCAGGAGCTGTCGCGCCTCATCGAAAGCAGGGCCGCCGTGCGCATGTCCTTGATGCGCAACACGATCCACCTCGTCACGGCGCGCGATGCGGTCGCCCTCAAGCCCCTCTTCATGCCGCTCGGCGAGCGCGGCTTCATGCACGGCAGCCCATGGGGCCGCGGCATGAGGGAGGCCGACATGGTCTCCATCCTGCGGGCCGGGCGCGAGATCATGGGCGAGAGGCCGCGCACAGTGGCCGAGCTCGCGGGAATCATGGCCGCGCGCTTCCCCAACCACGACGCGAACGCGCTGGCGTACGGCGTGCGCTACATGGTCCCGCTCGTGTTCACGACCCCGCGCGGCATCTGGGGCGCCGGCGGCCCCGTCGCTCTGACCACGTTCGAGGCATGGCTGGGCCGCGCGCCCGGCCCGGCGCTTGCGGCCGAGCAGCTCGTGGTGCGCTACCTCGCCGCATTCGGGCCCGCGTCGCCGGCCGACATGCGAGCCTGGTCAGGCCTGGCGATGCGCGAGTTCTTCGATCAGCTGCGGCCCCGCCTCAAAGTGTTCCGGGACGAAACCGGACGCGAGCTCTTCGACGTGCCGAGGGCGCCTCGGCCGCACGGCGACATCACGGTGCCCGTGCGGCTGATCCCGGACTACGACAACATTCTGCTCGCCCACGCCGACCGCACCCGGATCATGCCGGAGGGCCGGCACCTCGGGATGTTCAGCAGCAACGGCGTGATGCAGGGCGCGGTCCTCGTCGACGGTTACGTGCGCGCCATGTGGCAGCCGAAGACCCACAAGGGGGCGACCACATTGCTGATCACGCCATTCGGCAAGCCGCTGCCGCGCCGCGAGCAACCCCCGATCGCCGAAGAAGCACGGGCGCTCTTGGACTTCCTCGCCCCCGGCGAGAAGCACGAAGTCGAGTTCGGACCGGTGAAGGCTTAGGCCAGAGCCGGTGCGGGACTGGGCTGCCTTGGTTCCGATCGCTCCGTCTGCGACAGCACGACCAGGGCAGCCTCGACGACTTGCGGATTCCACTGCGTGCCTGAGCCGCGGCGCAGCTCTTGCAGCGCCGACTCCCACGACCTCGCACCGCGATACGCGCGGACCGTGGTCATCGCGTCGAGCGAGTCGGCCACCGGGATGACCTGCGCGATCAGCAGCAGCCGCCGGCCGACCGTCCCGTTCGGATAGCCCTGCCCGTCATATCTCTCGTGATGCGTCAGCACGAGATCGAGCACCTTGGCGTACTCCGAGAATGGCCGAAGGATGTCGAAGCCGAGCCGCGGATGCGTCTCCATGACGCGACGCTCAGGCGCCGTCAACTTCGCCGGCTTGAGGAGGATCGAGTCGGGCACCCGGATCTTGCCGATGTCGTGGACCTTGGCCGCCAGCTCGAGAAGCTCGACATCCGCCGGGCTGAGACCGAGCTTGCGAGCTATCGCATGCGTGTAGATCGCAACGCGTTGTGAGTGGTTGAAGGTGTATGGGTCGCGGCGGTCGACCTCGTCGGCCATGCGCTCCATGGCGCGCATGGCATCGCGGCGCATCTCGACCCGCTGTCGCAGCGATTGGTAGACAAGGATGGACGGCACGATCGCCAGCAGCGGCACCCAGGCGAAGCGCTCTGCGGCAAAGGCGGCGATGGCTCCAATCACGTACAGGCCGGCGAACTGCACGTAGACGAGGCGCTGAGTGTTGAGGAACAACGGCACAGGGCTGCGCGAGGTCGCGAGCGCGATGGCGAGCGCGACCAAAAACAGGTTGGCGACGTACATGACGGCTGCGGCCGCGAAGAGGAACAGGGCGGCTTCAGGTCCGGTGAGGCTCGCCCGCGCCGAAACGCCGCCGACCGACAGGACCAGGGCCGCGGCCAGCGTCGAAAGGTAGGCCTGGCCCCCGTTGAAGACGAGGTTCACCGCGACCGCCCACAGCGGAGGCCGCTCCCGGCTCGCCCTCACGCGCTTGATGGCGGCGAGGCAGATGTCCGCGGCTTGCAGGACTCCGACCAGCGCCGCCGCCTGCCACGCGGGCAGGACCAGGATCGCGGCGAAGAACACCGCCGTCGCCACGCTCACCTTCTCGCTGAGATTCACGTGGAGCGGGAACTCGAGCGCCAGGATCCCCGCCAGGGCGAGCGAGGCGATCAGCCACCAGTCGGCCGGCTCGGCGCGAAGGCGATTGAAGCTCACCGCGCAGAGCCCGAGGGCCGCGAGGCCTACGGCCAGGCGGTAGATCTCGGATCGCCTGCGCGGCGGCATGCCCTACAGCTGGCTGAGCGTGAAAGTCAGATGGACGGGCGTCCCGCTTGTGCCGCTCTTTCTTGCCAGGACGGTGCCGGAGCCGAGCAGGCCGATCGTCACCTCGTCCATCGTCGAGTAGCGGAACAGAAGGCCGGTGGGAGTTGTGATGGTCATGTCGATCACCGTCACGGGGTGTCCCGCCGCGTCGTAACCACGCGCGACGGTATAGCTCTCGAGGGGAATTCCCAGGCTCAGCGGACTCGAGGTCCAGACGCTGTCGTAGACGGGCACGATGTGTCCGGCCGGGGTGACGATCAGGACCAGCGGGTCCCAGTCGCAGTAGGTGGCCCATGCCCCAGCCGACGTCGGCGAGGCGACCAGGATCCCGGCCGCCAGCGCGGCAGCGAAAAACACCCTCTTCACGTTTGCTTCCCTCCTGAAAAACGAACCCCGACCCTTGGAAGCAGAACGCTAGTGCGGCTCTTAATGAACTCAGGTAAGAAATATGTAAGTTCTGTTCTCTGGCTAGGGACTCATGTCTTTGCGGGAAAAAC
Organism: Chloroflexota bacterium; assembly: GCA_005887735.1. GTDB lineage: Bacteria > Chloroflexota > Dormibacteria > Dormibacterales > Dormibacteraceae > 40CM-4-65-16. The sequence goes on along the minus strand of VBII01000125.1, from coordinate 3,043 downwards.
GGAGGGAAGCGACCGCGAGCGACACGGCCGCGATGACGACGACGACCGCCAGGTTCGCGAACTGCAGCCCATGCAGCAGAGGCGTGCCGTAGTAGTAGAAGGGCGAGAGGCGAAGCGCAACCTCGGGCCACTTGAGATCCGGCCCGACGAAGCTCAGGAAGAACCACCCCGCGAGCAGGAAGCTGATCAAGCCCGTCTCGGCGGCGCTCCGGAGCCAACCCGACGCGAGGTACCCGGTCGCTGCCATCAACAGACCGAGCGGGAGCATGCCGAGCGTCGCTTCGGCGAGGTTGACGGAATCGAGCGTGACGCCGGCGATGGCCGCTGCGAGGGCCGACGCCAGGAGGGTCAGAACGCCTATGACCACGGTGGCGGTCGCCAGGGCCCCGAATCGACCGAGCAGAACGGCGACACGCGGCTGCGGGGTGGAAAGGATGATCTCGAGTCGCCCGTTGTCCGTGTCCGAGCTCCACCTACCGACCTGCGTGATTGCGAAAGCCATCAGCAGCACCGGCAGCAGCTCGAACATGGCGCCGAGGAACGTCGCGGTGAGGGCATTCCCGCCGCCGCCGATGTTCTTCAGCGCGTTCAGCGCAACCGACGCGTTCGGCGAGCTCGCCAGGAGGGTATCGAGCTTGCCGACTAGCTGCTGCACGACCACGACCATCCACGCTGCGAAACCCGCGATGCCAAGCGTCCACCAGAAGGTCGGCGCCGCGATCGTGGCGAGGCTGCGCGCATACACAGAGCCGAGCGACCAATCCCGCTCCGGCAGCGCCCTGCTGGCGGGCTGGGGCCGGGCGAACCCACCGAGGCCCGGGACTCGCACGGCATCCCCGATATCGCGCCGCGCGAACAATGCGATCGCCGCCGTGGTCAGAACCGCCGCGAGCGCCAGCATGAGGAACATCCCGCCGGCGCTGGTTCCATAGCTCGGGATCAGGGGTTTGCTGAGGTTGTAGTAGTAGATCGGCGACACGTGCGAGAACCAGTCCGTGTTCGGGATCACGCGGTGGACCATGTCGACGACGATGAAGACAAGAAGAAGGCCACCGGTCACACCGGCCGCCGTTCCTCGCTCGAGCGTGAACTGGGAGATGACGAGCGCGACGCCACCGATCACAGCGCAGAAGAGGGCGAGGTTCAGGCCGAACAGCCACCCGTCGATCAGGTTGAAGTCGCCCTTGAACGCGACGCCACCGAGATATGCCAGCCCGCCGATGACCGCCGCCATGACGAGCAGGGCGGTCCACATCGCCGCCACCTTCTGCAGCGCGACCTGCAGCCGCGTCCGTGGCAAGGACAGCAGGACGTCGAGGGAACCGGTCTCCTCCTCGCCGCGCAGCATCCGGCTTGCCGCGAGCAGGGGCCAGACCGCCATCAGGAAGATGAAGATGCCGATCTTGAAGGTCGCGTAGCCGCCCACGGTTCCGGCCGCGACCGGCTCCGCGTTCCAGGCAAACTGGGCAGCCAGCGTCGCGAGCGTCGCCCGCGCCGCCGGCGTATTGATCAGTGTCCCGACGCTGGCCATTGGCGAGACGATGACCAGCCCCATGCCGATACCCCAGCCGAGGATCGCAACCCTGTAGTCGCGCAAAGTCTTCAGGTAGACGCTGCTAAACAACACCGGCCGCCTCTTTCGGGCCCTGGCCATCGCCCTCGTAGTAGCGAAGGAAGATGTCCTCGAGACTCGGCTCGTCACTGGTCAGGGAGACGACCGGGTGTAGGGCGGCGGCCTTGATGACCGCGTCGGCCGAGCCCTGCATCGCGAGGCGGACGGCCGATCCGTCGCCGAGCCACTCCACGTCAGAGACCCCTTCCAGCCTGGCGAATGCGTCCGCCGGCACCGGCCGGGCAAAATGGATGGTGATCTCGTAGCGCTTGATGTCTTTCAGCTCGGCGACCCCGCCGATCCGCACCAGCCGGCCGTCGCGGATGATGCCGACCCGCGTGCAGGTCTTCTCGACCTCGCTCAGGACATGCGAGGACAGGAAAACAGTGCGGCCATCGTCTCGCGCCTCGCGCACCATGCCGTCGAACTCCTGCTGGTTGAGCGGGTCGAGCCCGCTCGTCGGCTCGTCGAGGATGAGCACCCGCGGCCTGTGCATGAAAGCCTGGATGAGCACGACCTTGCGCTTGTTGCCGGTCGAGTACTGGCGAAACTTGCGGCTCGTGTCGAGGTCGAATCGCTCGATCAGTGTTTTCAGGTACGCCTTGTCGACGCCTCCGCGCAGATGCGCAAAGTACTCGAGGATCTGACCGCCGGTCAGGTTGTTGTCCAGCGATGGTTCGCCGGGCACGTATCCGATGAGCCGCTTGACCTCGACCGATTTGTCCCACGCATCCAGGCCAGCGATCTGCGCGCGGCCGCCATCCGCCCGCAGCAGCGCCATGAGGATCCGGATGGTCGTGGTCTTGCCGGCGCCGTTGGGCCCGAGAAACCCGAACACCTCGCCCTCGGAGATCTCGAGTGACACGTCAACGATGCCTCGTTTGCCGCCGTAACTCTTGGTCAGCTTGTCGATTTCGATGATCGGTGCCGTCATCTGCCGTGCCTCCTACGCCTCCAGCGCTCCATCATGTCGTTGCTCTCACGAAGCCAGAATTCGTGGACTTCGACCATCTCTCTCATTCTTTTCTTGGCCTTCCCCGCACCCAACCGAGACTCGGCCCGATGCATCGCCTGGAGCGAATCGTTGACCCTCGCGAACGTGCCGCTGAAGGTCGACTCCATCTCGTCGGTCGCCTCATACACGACGCGCTTGCTTCCCGGCGTGCCCAGCCGATTCACGACACCGATACGCTCGAGATCACGTGCGGCCACGCTTGCGCCGCTCTTGCTGATGCCGAGCGCGTCGGCGATCTCATCAAGGCTGAGGGCTTGATTGCTGGCGAGCAGCAACCCGAAAACCCGACCAATGCTCAGCGCAAGACCGTACCGGGCATAGAGCCGCCCGATGTCATCGGCGACGGCGAGGCGGACGTCGCCCTTGTTCTCTATCTTCAGCACATACTGAATATAGCAAACATCGAGGGCTTACGC
>VBII01000129.1 GCA_005887735.1 Chloroflexota bacterium | reverse complement strand
CAGAGCGATCGCGGCAAGAGAAATGCCGACCACAACAAGCGTCTTCATGGACACCTCCCGTCAACCCCAAAGGGACCCATCCGCCGGGTGGATGAGCAGCCTCCCTAAGCGGACGATACTCCGCTACCGCGAAGGTGACAAACAGGCAGTAAGCGGTCAGGAACCTTTGGACCGACTGACATCCAATGCGGTTCGCAAAGTGCTTGAAAGGCGGCTGCGTTGGCTGTCATCTTGGCTGTCACGACGCTCAGATTTGGCGGGGATGGATGGGAATCGAGCCCACCCAGGACGGCTCAGCAGCGCCCCGCAAACAGTTTTTGAAGACCGCCGGCTCAGCGCCCTCCACGGTCTATCGGTGTGCGCCCTAGCTCGAATGGGGACGGTTGAGATTCCGCGACCGTCCGCCACTGTCCACGATTGTCCGCCTTCTTGCTGTCATCTTGGCTCTCATCGACACCGCTGGGGACTCTTTAACCCCAAGGTTCAGGGTTCGGCCTCCATGCGCGAGCAGCAACAATGGTGGTTCAGTCTTTCAGTGCGTATTCGATGGCCCTTTCTCGAGACATTGCGCGGCCTTGCGCCAAATGGGCTGCCGACCGCTTTGGACCCAAATCTAGACGGCTCTTGTCCAGCCACCGTTCAACCAATTGCCTTGTCAGGCGAGTGGCAACGCCGCCCGCCGACGCCGCGAGCGCATCCGACGCACCTGAAAGGCGCATCGCTCGACTCGGATGGCCCTGGGCCGCGGCCAGCGCGGCAAAGTACATCAGGGGAGTTGCCAAGCCGATCGTGAAGTCGAGAACGCGAGCGATCGCCAAACCGTCTTCAAGGTAGGAGCGAGCTGCAGCGAAGTCGCCGCTGCCTATCGCATTTAGGCCGAGATAGCCGAGAGTGACGTTGATGAAACGGTGGTCGCCGATCCGCTTGTAATACGTAAGGCCTTCAAGCAGGTACGTCCGCGCCTTTTCGTGTTGTCCTTCCTTCATCGCCAAGCGTCCTAGCTGCCGGAAGATGTCCGCAACCGACGTCTCATTCTCCACTTCCTTAGCTATTGCCAGACTGCCCTCGAAGCATCTGCGAGCCCCTTCTAAATCGCCTTGCCACTCTGTGAGCTCCCCGACCCAACGCAGCCCCTGGCCAATTCCCTCTCGGTCATCCAGCTCGCGGTAGATGTCCAGGCACTCGTGCCAACGTGAGGAGGCAGTGTCGATGTCGTCGCGCCAGTAGGAAACCAGCCCACCCCGCGCAAGCGCATCCGCCTTGAGTCTGTTTCGGGCCGAATAGCAACCAAGCGCTCGCGTGAGCCATCCATCGCCCTCCTCCACAAGGCCGTCGAGGTACCAAAAGTCGTTCAGCGCAATGATCTGCCGCAAGCTTGCGTCCGGGTCGTGGCCGCCGCTCCACTCAAGCGCCAAGCGCAGGTTGCTAACGTCATTAGCAAGCCGCAGGTGCCAGACCTGCTGATCTCGGCCTCGAAACTTCGGTGAGACCTCTTCAGCGACCGACAGGAAGAACTCACAGTGGCATCGGTTCAATCGCTCCACCTCCCCGCGGTCAGCCAGGCGTTCCCTTCCGTACTGCTGCACCGTCTCCAGGATTCGGAAGCGGATCGGGGCCGAGCTCTCGACAGATGCAAGTACGAGCGACTTGTCGACCAAGCTGCCGAGCAAACCTGCAATCGCGCGACCCTCAAGATCGTGGTCGGAACAGACCTGCTCGACCGCCTGGAGACTGAAGCTGCCGGCAAACACCGAAAGGCGGCGGAAGAGCCTCCGCTCGTCGTCACTCAGCAGGTCGTGGCTCCAGTCAAGTGCGGACTGCAGCGTTCGATGCCGCGCTGGTCCGGCGCGACTGCCGCCAGTCAAGAGCGCGAAGCGATTCGGTAGTCGATTCAAGATCTGGTCGGGAGACATCGAGCTGGCGCGGGCCGCGGCAAGCTCGATCGCGAGCGGGATCCCGTCCAGCCGGCGGCAGAGTTGGACGATGGCAGGAGCGTTCTCCGTGTTGATCTCAAAGCCTGGCGCAGCCAGCTCGGCACGATCCAGAAACAGCCTGACGGCCTCATATTGGGCAAGTTCACTTAGATCAATGGGTGCCCGCGAATCAGGGACTGCAAGCGCGGCAACGTGCCGGACTGTCTCGCCGCTCACTCGGAGGGGCTCCCGGCTGGTAGCCAGAAGCGTGACGCCGGGACAAGAGCGGAGGATCGTACCTACAAGACCGGCGCAATCCTCGATCACGTGCTCGCAGTTGTCGACCACCAGCAAAAGGTGACGGCTACGCAAATGCTCCAGGAGCGTTTCGACGATCGGTTGGCGCGGACGCTCGTGGACCCCCAGGGTCGAGGCAAACACCCTGGCAACCAGATTGCCATCTCTGATCGGGGTCAGGTCCACGAGCCAGGCCCCATCCGGATATGCATCTAGAGTCCGATCAGCCACCTCGAGTGCCAGCCGAGTCTTGCCGCCGCCACCCACTGCGGTAAGGGACACGAAACGCTTCGTGGCAAGCAGGCGCTCGAGCTCAGCGAGCTCATTGCCGCGACCTACAAACGTCGTCAGCTGGAGGGGGAGGTTGTGTCGATGCCCGCTGGACAAGGAAGCCATTGAGCCGATCGCTTCATCATGGGCGACCCACGCCGCGACCTGCGATCGAGAGTTGAAACCGAGCTTGTTCAGTATTTGTTTGACGTGCCACTCCGCCGTCCGGCGGGTGATGAACAGCCTTTCCGCGATGTTGCGATCGGTCAGCCCAGCCCGCACGAGGCGGGCGACCTGCAACTCGCGAGGTGTAAGCCCGAGCTCGAGCCTCCTACTCATCCGCTGAACCCGACGCCAGTTTAGACGCCGAACAGCCCGTACCCAACCCCGTAGTCCTCGTGGTGACGCCGCCCGGAATCGGTCATAGGATGTGGATCGGCCTTGGATCTGATTGGCCATGGCGTCGCTACCGCGGTCGCTTTGCCAACGGTCACAACCGTAAAGGAGTCGCGAATGAGCACGCTTACGACACGGGTCATGCGTCTGGCGGTTTTGGCGGTGGGATTGGTGGGGCTGTTTGTAGCCGTCAACGCAGTCCCGGGGGCAGCGACGCCGCCAGTTGGATTCACAAGCCAGGTTTTGGGCCGAGGGACGTACATGTCCCATGGAACCCTTCCCCTGTCCAGCAGGACGAGATCACCATCTACGAGTCAGTTGGGAACCACTGCGACATCACCACGTACACGCAGGGGCAATCGTTCATCGAGCGTCCCGGGGTGGTGGTGGACGCCGTGAACACTGGCGCGACTAACTTCATCCTCTTCGTGACGTTTCCCGGCGTGCCCGTAGGCGGCTCGTCGAGGATCGACCAGCCGAACCCGGGTACCTGCCCCGGCGTCTAACGGCTGACCCCCGCGGGCGGCGTCCTCCCAATTGAGGCGTCGCCCGCAACACGCTGACCTACAGTCGCAAGGCCTCGCTACCGACGTTTCAATTTCGTTCCCGAGCGGCCTTGAAGGGACTTGGTCAATTCCACCGCCTGGTGCAAGGTCAGCTCTACCAACTTCATCGCCTCAAGTTCGGTCTTCGTGAGGCGGCTGACGCGGACGAACTCCCTGACACGTTCGGCGACACGACCCAGGTCGGTCGAGAGCTCAGCAATTGGTTGAGCCGCAAGCGAGGGCTGCCGCATGAAGTAGCTGATGGGTTTGCCGGTGCGGCGAGCAATCAGCGCCAGTACGCGTTCGGACGGACGGGATTGGCCTGTCTCGACAAAATGGATGAAAGTGCGAGATACGTCGTCTCGCGCGATTTGGGCGAGACTCAGCCCAGCCTCGAGTCGTGCCTCTCGAACCCGGTCGGGATCGACGGATATTCCCGAGCCACGAACTGCACTCCGCACGCAGCCGGATCGTAGTGTTAAGCGTTAGTTAAGCGATGAACCACTTGACGAAACCTTGCGGCTCGGATCACGCAGCCTGACACGCCTTGGCCTCACGTTCGAAGTGCTCAGCCCACGCTGTGATCGACTAGCTGTTCAGAACTCCGCGCAGGAACTCGAACTGCCTTGCGTTCGCCTTGCGCGCAAGCGCGGTCGGGTACTGGTTGAAGCCGTGCACGCCTTCGGG
>VBII01000128.1:2425-4777 GCA_005887735.1 Chloroflexota bacterium | reverse complement strand
TTTGGCGAGAGCTGGAGGCGACCAGCGGCTCACAACTCCTGACCATGACTGGCGCGCTGATGATCGGCGAGGCGACATCGGACGTGGTCGTGGGGGCGCAGGCTTCGGCGAGGGAGCACGGCCTGGACGCCGAGCTCCTCGACACCAACGCGCTGCGGCGCAGGTATCACGGACACGTCGTGCACGACGGCGACGTCGCGGTGCTCGACCGCCAGGCGGGCGTGCTCAACCCCGAAGCAGCGGTGGGCGCGATGCTGGCGCAGGTGCCGCAGGTCGTCCGCGAAAAGCAGATGAAGTCGATCGCGGAGCTGCGGTCGAGCTTCGATGCGGTGGTCGTCGCCGCGGGGCCGTGGACTCCCGAGCTGATCGACTGGATCCCGCGATGCCGACTGGTTCGGCCCCGATAGATTTCCGGCCTTCGTCCGGCAATCGGGCGAATCAGGCTTCATGTACGGCATCCCAAGCCTGGACGGCAAGACGGTCAAGATCGGGCGCCACCACGACGGGGAAACGACGACGCCGCACACCATCCGCCGTCGGGTCGACGACTCCGACATCGACCCGCTGCGCCTTCTGACCTCGACCTACCTACGCGGGGTGAGCGGACACGTGACTCGAACGCTGACCTGCATGTACACGAACACACCGGATGGTCACTTCGTGATCGATTTCAGCCCGGATGACAGTCGAGTCGTGGTGATCAGCGCGTGCTCAGGTCACGGGTTCAAGTTCGCGCCTGTGGTCGGCGAAATCGCCGCCGACCTTGTCTGCGATGGCGGGACGAAACGCGACATCTCACACTTCTCGGCGAGCCGGTTCGCGCCCTCGCACGTACCAGGCGATCACGGCGACCACGACTAGCAGCGCGATCGCGATCGCACCCTTCTCCAGTGGGCCGCTGATCCGGTCGTAGTTGCGGCCGAGCACGTAGCCCACGATCGCGAGGGCGGCGCACCATGGCAGCGCGCCGACGAGAGTCAGGATTGAGAACCTCAGCAGGTCGATTCGCGCAAGCCCTGCAGGGAAGGAGATGTAGGTCCGAATCACGGGCAGCACTCGCCCGACCAGCACCGCGAGCAAGCCCCAGCGCCGGAACCATCCGTCCGCGATCTCGAGGTGGTGGCGGCGGATGCCGATGTACCGGCCTGGGCCCAGCAGCAGCGGTTCGCCAAAGCGAGCAGCCACGCCGTAGGCGATGAGTGACCCGACGAGGTTGGCCACGCCGCCCGCGATGATCGCCAGCACCAGGTTCATGTGACCCGTCGCGGCGAGCAGGCCCGCGGTGGGCATGATCACCTCGCTTGGAAACGGAAATCCGCAGCTCTCGCCGACCATGAGGACGAACACGGCGAGAAGGCCGTAGCTGGCGATGAAGCTGCTGACGGCGGCGGTCAAACGGTCTGGGCCGCGGCTGCTTTCACCGCCCTGAACGGCAGGGTCCGAACCTGCTGGTTGTCGATCATGATCTCGAAGTTGTAGAAACCGGGCCGCTCGATCGGCACCGAGGCGAGGTTGATCACGATGCTGGCCGACAGGTCCCATCCGTGCGGATAGTCCGCCGGCACCTGGCGTGCGGGCAGGTTCAGCACGATCGGGTTGGGCAGGACGAGCTTGCCGTCCTCGTCGGCGCAGTGGACCTCGACCTTGTGCGGCCGTTCGGTCTCGAGCCGCGTCGTCTGGAGGCGGAGGACGATGACGCCGCCGAAAGGCGTCGGGAACTGGTCCCGGATCAAGGTGTCGAAGCCCGCGCCGAGGATGTAGACGAGCCCGTTGGGCGGAGCGTCAGCGGCGTTGGCGAGCAGCGCCCAATCGAGTCTCACGCGTTTGCGCTCTTGATCACTTCGCCGCCTTTGACGACCAATTTGATGTTTTCCGATTTGGCGAGCAGAGACAGGTCGGCCACCGGGTCGCCGGGCACACCGATGACATCTCCCCAGGCGCCGGGCTCGAGGCTGCCGGCTCCCTTCATCCCGATCGTCTCCGCCGCCACCGTCGTCGCGGAGCGGATGCAGTCGAGTGGTTTCATGCCGAGGTCGCGCATCAGCAAGAATTCCTCGCCGTTCGACCCGTGCGGTCCGACGCCGGTGTCGGTGCCGAACGCGATCTTCACGCCCGACTCGATGGCCTGCTTGACGCTGGCCTTGTGGTCGTCGATCACCGCCCGTGCTTTGCCAATCGCGTAAGCCGGCATCTTCCCCGCCTCGGCGTGGCGGATGACCCAGTGCGGCGCGACCAGGGTCGGGATGAGGGCGTTGTGTCCGTCGAGCATCATCTCGATCGCATCCCCGTCAAGCCAGATTCCGTGCTCGATGGTGGCGACGCCTGCCTTGAGCGCGTTCTTGATTCCCGCGT
>VBII01000128.1:1351-2291 GCA_005887735.1 Chloroflexota bacterium | reverse complement strand
CAGATTCCGTGCTCGATGGTGGCGACGCCTGCCTTGAGCGCGTTCTTGATTCCCGCGTTGGCCTGCGCGTGTGCCATCACCTTGCGGCCCTGCACGCCGGCCTCCTCGACAGCCGCCCGAATCTCCTCCAGGGTCAGCGCGGAATGATGAGGTTGGTCGCCGGGTGAGAGCACGCCGCCGGAGGTGCAGAGCTTGATCCAGTCGGCGCCGGCGCGGATGACCTCGCGCACGCGCATCCGCATGTTCTCAACCCCATCCACAACCATGTAAGGCCGGTCGGGCAAGGGAATGTCGAGGTCGGCGCCGCACATGAAATGTGAATCGGTATGGCCCCCGGTCTGGCTGAGAGCGCTGACCGTGACGAACATCCGCGGTCCGGGGAAGTAGCCGGCGTCGATGGCCATGCGGATGCCGGCGGGAGAGCCGGCCGCGTCTCGCACCGCCGTGAAACCCGCATCGAGGGTCCGCCTGGCCGCGCGCACGGCGCGCATGAGCTCGAGCGTCGGAGGCGTGGTCAGCTCGCGAGCGAAGTCGAGGCCTTCGCCCAGGTTGGTCAGGTGGACGTGGCAGTCGATGAGGCCTGGCAGAAGCGTGAGCCCAGCAGCGTCGATTTTTTCGGCATCACGTGGTACCTGCGTCCCGTTACGGCGGCCAGCTTTCGTTACATGCCCGTCCTCGATGAGTACAACCGCCTCACGCGTTACCTCACCGGTGGCGGGGTTCAGGAGAGCGTCGCCAAGGATGGCGCGAATCACCAGCCGATGTTAAAGCTCAACCCGGCCGCGGCGGATCGGGTGCTTGCCGTGGTCAGCGTTGCCCTCTCGATCGCGGCCTGCGCCGCGCTCGCGCTTGCCTTCTTCCTGCCGTTCGTGGAGTTCTTGTTCTTTCGCGACCACAGGGCGTCGACGGTGTTCGTCATGCTCGGCGGTGTTCTGGTCAT
>VBII01000128.1:0-1307 GCA_005887735.1 Chloroflexota bacterium | reverse complement strand
GTTACAGCCTGCTTGGCCTGCTCGTGGTGTTTGGGCTGTTGGCCATCGCCACCTGGTTCACCATCACACCGCGCTGAACCGGACTACGCACAGCTCCACCGCCCCGCAATACTGAGCACCGACTCCTCTCCCGAGCTGGCGCTCGTTCGCTCCAATCGCGCGTCCACCCATCCGGCCTCCCCGGAGTCATCGATGTTGAGCGAGCCGGCCGTCGACTCCTCCGAGCCCACCCGGCGCGACTGTCTGAAAAGGCGGGTATCAACGGCTGTTTTAAGGCTACGGATGGGACAGTCGTCGTAAGAGGGTGGGCCTGGGTGGCTCCGATCCACTGACCAGGTCAGCGCTGGCAGGGCTAGGTTGCGGTCCGACTCCAGACGCGGTCGAGTAATTCCTCGCAATCAGCGCGCGCCCACGACATGGCCAAAACCTCAGCGAGTCGCGGTTGGGTGCTGGACTCGACGTACGGCAGCTGGTTCTGATCGCGGACTGCCGCAACGCACTGCGCACTGACGATCGATTCGTTCCACGGCGGCACGGAATTCGCCAGAACGGCCTCGAATCTCATCGCTGAATATTCGGGCCGCTCCCAGTTGGTCCAGAGCGCCTTCGCCGTTTCCACCTGTGTTTCGAGCCAAACGCCGAAGTGGAACTCGTGACCGTCAGACAACCGAACCGGAAGCAAGGCGCGGACGAAGAAACGCTTCAGGTCCAGCTGCATGAATGAGGCTCCGCCAGCACCAACTCGCGCCTTCCGCTCAGCGTCGGGTATGGCCCGGATGTCATCAGGAAGCTCCATCTTGATCTCGCGCTCGACGGACGTGATATCCCTTCCGCAGCACGGGCAAATCACATCGACCATCGTAGGCGCCGACTCGAACCGCCCAAACTGTTGTCAGACGAGCCGCCGATGCCGGCGATTCCACCAAGGAGGCCCAACGCGCTGAGAATTTGAACTCTTGCCGTGCTGACGCGCTGAGATCTTAAGCGTGCTCAACGAGGTGATTGCAGCGGCAAACTAGTATCACATGAGCCCAGCCGCCCGATACGCTCGGACGTAAGTAGCTCTCATGGACTGGACCGGCATTATGGTCGGGGTCGTCGTCCTAGCTGTGGCGGTGGCGGGTATCGTGGCCGTCACGAAGCTAGGCATCAACTTTGGTCGCCGTCCTCCGAAGCAACATCGCGTCGGTCGAGCCACCAATGAGTATCAGCCACCAGAGCCACGGGAGGGGCGGTACTGGGGATGACCAATGTTGTGGACGGACACGTCGAAGCCACGTTCAAAGGTTCGATTTACTGCTGGGTTC